>CAMDKE010000169.1 GCA_945901215.1 Comamonas sp. lk | reverse complement strand
CCACGGCCTCCACGGTGCCCACATCGGTCTCCCGCGCGTCGAGCCGGCTGGCGAGCAAGATCTCGTCAATCAGCTGGTCGAGTTCGGCCAAATTGCGCTCGATTTCGGGTTTTCGTTGCGCCAAGGCCTCGGCTGAGCCTTGGCCCATGAGCTCAAGACCCATTCGGATGCGCGTCAGCGGCGAGCGCAGCTCATGGGAGGCATTGGCCAACAACGACTTTTGTGATGCCAGCAGCGCGTCGCGCGCCTTGACCAGGTTTTCGATCTGCTGGGCTGCGTGGTTGAAGCGATTGGCCAAAAAACCAACCTCGTCGGCCCCGCCTGCGGTCACGCGCACGCTCAGGTCACCATCACCCCAGCGCTCTACGCCAGCTTGCAAACCCTCTAGGCGGCGTGTCAGGCGGCGCACGATAGGGTAAGTTGCCAAAGCCACGGCCAAAGCCACCAGCCCCAGAGTCCCAAAAAAACCAAACGGTGCGTTCCACGGGCCGCGCGGCGGGCGTGGCAGGTGCAAATGCATGGTCTGCCCGTCTTGCAGCTGAACGAAAAACTCGGGGCCACGACCGTAATGGCCGACCGGTTCGTCGCCCCCATCGTGGATCTCAGGTGGTGTTGACCCGGGCGGCAGCGGTGAAGCAGGGCCGTGCTCATCGCGTTCGTGCTCATCGCGTTCGTGGTCATCGTCGTGGTGGTGGAACAGGCCCGGTCGCATCGCGCGCGCGCTGCCACTGCCAATCACCTCGCCTGCAGTGTTGCGCACTACCACCTCGCGCAGCGGCGGCTCAGCCGCCAGGCGCCAGGCCGCGCCCACCAAAAAAGTCAGCACGGCCACGGCCAGCACCACGGCCAGCCAGATGCGCACGTAGAGTTTTTGCAGCATGGTCAGGCGGCGTGCCTAGTCTTGCTGGCGGGCAAACACATAGCCCACGCCGCGCACGGTCAGGATGCGTTTGGGCGCTTTCGGGTCGTGTTCAATGGCGGCGCGGATGCGGCCCATGTGCACATCAATGGAGCGGTCAAAGGCTTCGAGCTCGCGCCCGCGCACTGCTTCCATGATCTGGTCGCGCGTGAGCACCCGCCCGGCACGCTCGGCCAAGGCCACCAACAGGTCAAATTGGTACGAGGTCAACTCGCAGGGTAGGCCCGCGACCGACACGCTGCGTGCATCGCGGTCAATCTCTAGCGAACCATAGCGAAGGAGTTTTTGGTCCCCGTTCTTGGGTGCAGCGTCGCCCTTGCGCCGCAGCACGGCGCGGATGCGGGCGAGCAATTCGCGTGGCTCAAAAGGTTTGGGCAGGTAGTCGTCGGCGCCGAGTTCGAGGCCGACGACCCGGTCCATCGGATCGCCTTTGGCGGTGAGCATGAGCACCGGTGTCTGGCCCAGCATCCCGCTCAGGGCGCGGACGCGGCGGCACACTTCCAAGCCGTCGATGTCGGGCAGCATCAGGTCCAGCACCACCAGGTCGATGGGGGGCGCCTGGGTCACCGGCTGGCGCAGACGCGCCAAGCCGGACAGGCCATCGCGCGCGTGCTCGACGCTGAAGTCATTGAGTTGCAGGTATTCGGCCACCATGGCCGCGAGCCGGGCATCGTCTTCGATCATCAGCAGGTGTTTTTTCATGGCATCAGTCTAGTAGTGCGGGGCTGGCCTGGCGTGCGCGGCGGGAGAAGCGGGCGTAAAGTTGCGTAAACGCGGTGCACGCGGCATCAGACGCCTAGCGCACTGGCTTGCGCGCCTGGGCCCGCGCGGCCAACACCACCAAGATCAGCACCGGCACGCCCAAAAATGCAGTGGCGTTGAAGAAACTGGCGTAGCCAAAGGCGTCCACGTACTTGCCGGAAAAGCCCGCCACAAACTTGGGCAACAGCAACATCATGGAACTCAGCAATGCGTACTGCGTGGCCGAATACTGCACGTTGGTAAGCGACGACAAATAGGCAATAAAGGCCGAAGACGCAATGCCCGAGGCCAGGTTGTCAGCGGACACCACCCAGACCAGCGCGCTCACATCGTGCCCGCGCGTGCTCAGCCAGGCAAACAGCAGGTTGCTGGCGGCGCTGAGCACGGCGCCGAGCATCAGCACCCGCATGACCCCCATGCGCAAAGACAACACGCCGCCGACAAAGGCACCTAGCAGCGTCATCACCACGCCAAACACCTTGGTAACGGCAGCCACTTCGTCCTTGCTAAAGCCCATGTCTACATAAAACGGGTTGGCCATGATGCCCATCACCACGTCGCTGATGCGGTAGGTGGCGATCAACGCCAAAATCAGCGCCGCGTGCCAGCCGTAGCGGCCCAAAAAGTCGGCGAACGGCTCTACCAGCGCGCCACGCAGCCACTCGCGCAGATTTCTGGCCGCAGGCACGGGCGCGGGGACGGGCTCTTGTGAAAACAGAACCGTCAGCACGCCGGGCAGCATGCTCAGTGCCATCACCAAATACGCGCTTTGCCACGGGCCGTGCTGGTAGGGCGCCGCCGCCCCGGCCACGGCCGAGGGCACTTCGGCGCGCGCTGCAATCCACAGTGCGCCGGCACCGGCCCAGATCATGGCCAGGCGGTAGCCGGTTTGGTAGGTGGCGGCCAGCGCGGCTTGGTGCTCGGTGTCGGCGGACTCAATGCGAAAGGCGTCTAGCGCAATGTCTTGCGTGGCCGAACCCACCGCCACGGCCACCGCACACCACACCATGGGCGCGAGCGAGAGCTGCGGGTCGGTGAGCGCCATGCACACCAGCGCGAGCATGATCACCGCTTGCGATGCCAGCAGCCAACTGCGCCTACGGCCCAGCGCGCGGGTGAGCAGTGGAATGGGTAGGCGGTCCACCAGCGGCGACCAGACCCATTTGAATCCGTAGGCCAAGCCCACCCAGCTCAAAAACCCAATCGTGGTGCGGTCAATGCCAGCCTCGCGCAACCAAAAACTCAGGGTGCCAAACACCAAGAGCAGCGGCAGTCCGGCAGAAAACCCCAGCGACAACATGCGCAGCGAAGCGGGCTCGCGGTAGACCTTGAGGGTTTGCAGCCAGGTGGGTTGGGCTGCTGGGGCGGGCGCTGACGCTGGAGGTGGAGGCGAAGATGCGGGCATCAGGGAATAATAGCCCCTGGGTCTTGGTGACAAAGGGACAAATCAGCATGGTGATGGGCAAACAGATTTGGGCGCAGCGCTTGCGGGTGCCGGTGGTGGCGCTGCTGCTGTCGGCTGCAGCAATCGCGCCGGCCTTGGCGCGTGAAGGCGTGGAGGTAGGTGAGCGCTCGGGATTTGCGGACCTGGTGCCTGCCCAGGACTTAGAGCAGACTGCCAAGGCGCAGTACCTGCAAATCCTCAATACCGCTGCCGAGCACCGCGCCCTGGGCCCGCCCGACAACGCCCAGGTGCGCCGCCTGCGCGCCATTGCGCAAAAAATCATTCCGTTTACCTTTGAATGGAACGAGCGCGCGAGCCAATGGAAGTGGGAGGTCAATCTGGTCGGCTCCAACCAGATCAATGCCTTTTGCATGCCCGGTGGAAAAATCGTTTTCTACACAGGCATCATCAAGACCTTGGCGCTGACCGACGACGAAGTGGCCATGGTCATGGGCCACGAAATTGCCCACGCCCTGCGTGAACACGCGCGCGAGCGCATGGGCAAGTCCACCATCACCAGCGGCGCAGCGCGTCTGGGCGGGGCTTTGCTGTCGGGCTGGTTGGGAATTGACCCGCGCCTGACCGACACCGTGGCACAGCAGGGCGCCAACCTGCTAACGCTCAAGTTTGGCCGCGAAGACGAGTCAGAGGCTGACTTGGTGGGTATGGAGCTGGCCGCCCGTGCCGGTTTTGACCCGCGCGCAGGGGTCAGCCTGTGGCAAAAAATGTCGGCCGCCAACAAGGGTGCGCCGCCGCAGTGGCTGTCCACCCACCCCTCGGGCAACACCCGCATCGCCGAGATTGAGGCCAATTTGCCCAAGGTCATGCCCTTGTACGAGCGTGCCCGCCAAGCCAAGGCGTCTGAAGCCCCGCCAGACAAAGCGCCATGACTGCGGACTTTACCAACCCCTACCGGTCTTAAAACTCCACCGGTTTGGTCTTCCAGATCTCGCTGGCGTATTGGGCAATGGTGCGGTCGGCCGAAAAAGGCCCCATGGCCGCGATGTTGTGCAGGGTTTTGAGCGTCCAGGCGTCGGCGTTGCGGTATGCCGCATCGGCGGCGTCTTGGGCTGCCGCGTAGGACGCGTAATCGGCCAGCAGCAGGTAGTGGTCGCCCCAATTGACCAGCGCGTCGTAAATGTTCTGGTAGCGCTGCGGCTGCGCCGGGCTGAACTCTCCGTCACGGATGGCCAGTAACACCTGCTCCAGCTCCGGGCAGGCCTGCAGCGCCTGGCGTGGCTGGTAGCCAGCGGCGCGGGTGGCTGCCACTTCCGGCGTAGTGAGGCCAAAGATGAAGATGTTTTCTTCGCCCACGCCGTCCAGGATTTCTACGTTGGCGCCGTCCAGCGTGCCAATGGTCAGGGCGCCGTTGAGGGCGAGTTTCATATTGCCGGTGCCCGAAGCCTCGGTGCCCGCTGTGGAGATTTGCTCGGACAAGTCGGCCGCCGGAATGATGCGCTCGGCCAGGCTGACGCTGTAGTTGGGGATGAACACGACCTTGAGCTTGTCGCCCACGCGCGGGTCTTGGTTGACCGTGTCGGCCACGTCGTTGATCAGCTGGATGATGAGCTTGGCCATGTGGTAGGCCGACGCCGCTTTACCCGCAAACACCACCACGCGGGGCACCAAGTCGGCCTGGGGCTCGCGCAGGATGCGCTGGTAGCGGGCAATCACGTGCAGCACGTTGAGCAGCTGGCGCTTGTATTCGTGGATGCGCTTGACCTGCACGTCAAACATGGCCTCAACCGGCAACTGCAGCCCCATGTTCGCCTGCACCCAGTCTGCAAGGCGCTGCTTATTGGCGCGTTTGGCCTCTTGCAGCGCTTTGATCAGGGCGGGTTTGTTTGCCAGTGCTTCTAGACCACCGAGCTGGGTGAGGTCGCGCCGCCAGCCGGTGCCTATGTACTTGTCCAGCACCGCGGCCAGCGCGGGGTTGGCTTGCGCCAGCCAGCGCCGCGGCGTGATGCCGTTGGTCTTGTTGTTGAAACGCTGCGGCCAGATGCGCGCAAACTCGGCAAAGATCGATTGCTGCATCAGCTCCGAATGCAAGGCCGAGACGCCGTTGATCGAATGGCTGGCCACTACCGCCAGATAGGCCATGCGCACCCGGCGCTCACCTTGTTCATCGACCAGCGAAACCCTGCGTATGGCTTCAGCGTCTGCACCGAGCGCCTTGAGCTCGCCCAGGAAGCGGGTGTTGATATCGAAGATGATTTGTAAATGGCGCGGCAGGATGCGACCCATCATTTCCACCGGCCAGGTCTCTAAGGCCTCGTGCATGAGGGTGTGGTTGGTGTACGAGAAGACACGCTGGCACAGCGCCCAGGCCTGGTCCCAGGGCAGCGCATGTTCATCGAGCAGCAGACGCATCAGTTCAGGAATTGCCAATATCGGGTGGGTGTCATTGAGGTGGATGCTCACCTTGTCTGGCAAAAGGCCGAAATCCGCATGGTTCTGGCGGTAGCGGCGCAGCAGGTCCTGCACGCTGGCACTGACAAAGAAATACTCCTGGTGCAGCCGTAGCTCGCGCCCGGCGGGCGTTGAGTCATCAGGGTAGAGCACGCGGCTCACGTTTTCGGAGTGGTTTTTGCTCTCAACGGCAGCGAAATAATTGCCACGGTTGAATGCGCCCATGTCGATTTCATGCGTGGCCTTGGCCGACCACAGGCGTAGGGTGTTGGTGGCCTGGGTGTCGTAGCCCGGAATAATGGTGTCGTAGGCCATGGCCTGCACCTCATGCGCGCTGATCCACTGGCATGCGCCGTCAATCTCCTCCACATGGCCGCCAAACTGCACCCGGTACAGCACTTCGGGCCTGGGAAATTCCCAGGGATTGCCCTGGGTCAACCAGTAATCCGGCACCTCCACCTGGCGCCCGTCCACAATAGTTTGGCGGAACATGCCGTAGTCGTAGCGGATTCCGTAGCCATAGCCGGGGATGTTGAGTGTGGCCATGGCGTCCAAAAAACAGGCTGCCAGCCGCCCGAGTCCGCCATTGCCCAAGGCCGCATCGGGCTCGAGTTCGCTGATGGCAGCCATGTCCACGCCAAAATCCAGCAGCGCCTGCTCCACCCGTGTGCGCAAGCCCAGCGCC
>CAMDKE010000168.1 GCA_945901215.1 Comamonas sp. lk | reverse complement strand
AAAAGCGCTACACCGCTTCCCCCTTGAGCTTGTACCGTGCGCTGCGTTCGCTTAACCCCAGCCCTTACATGTATTACTACAACTTCAGCGGCGCGGCCCTTGGCGGCGCAGACTTTCATGTGGTGGGCGCCAGCCCCGAGATATTGGTGCGACAGGAAACCCTGACCAACGGGGACACCAAGGTCACTATCCGCCCGCTGGCTGGCACACGCCCGCGCGGCGCCACGCCCGAGCTGGACAAAGCGGCAGAGCACGAATTGGTGAGCGACCCCAAAGAGCGCGCCGAGCACGTGATGCTGATCGACCTGGCGCGCAACGACATCGGCCGCATCGCGCACATTGGCACGGTCAAGGTGACGGATGCGTTTTGCATTGAGCGCTACAGCCACGTGATGCACATCGTCAGCAACGTGGAAGGCACGCTCAACCCCGGCATGACCAGCATGGACGTGCTTAAAGCAACCTTCCCGGCGGGCACGCTGACCGGCGCGCCCAAGGTGCACGCCATGGAAGTGATCGACCAGCTGGAGCCGACCAAGCGCGGCATTTACGGCGGCGCCTGCGGCTACCTGAGCTACGCTGGGGACATGGACGTGGCCATTGCGATTCGCACCGGCATCATCAAAGACCAGACGCTTTACGTGCAAGCCGCCGCTGGCGTAGTGGCCGACAGCGTGCCCGAGCTGGAGTGGGCCGAGACCGAACACAAAGCCCGGGCGCTGCTGCGCGCGGCCGAACTGGTGGAAGAGGGATTGGAGTGACCATGAAACTGCTGATGATCGACAACTACGACAGCTTTACCTACAACATCGTCCAGTACTTCGGTGAACTCGGCGCCGAGGTGGAAGTGTTTCGCAACGACGAAATCACCCTGGAAGGCATCGCCGCGCGCGCGCCCGACCGGCTAGTGATCTCGCCTGGCCCTTGTTCGCCCAAAGAGGCGGGCATTTCGGTGGCCGCTATCCAGCACTTCATGGGCAAGCTGCCCATTTTGGGCGTCTGCCTGGGCCACCAGGCCATAGGCGCCGCGCTGGGCGGCACCATCATCCGCGCCCAGGCGCTCATGCACGGCAAAACCAGCGTTATCAGCACCACGCAAGAGGGCGTGTTTGCCGGCCTGCCCGCGCAGTTCACGGTGAACCGCTACCACTCCCTGGCCATTGAGCGTGCCACGTGCCCGCCAGAACTGGCCGTCACCGCCTGGACCGACGACGGCGAAATCATGGGCGTGCGCCACAACGGTCTGCCGTTTGCACAGCGTATGGAAGGTGTGCAGTTCCACCCCGAGAGCATCCTGACCGAGCACGGTCACGCGATGCTGAAAAACTTTTTGCAATAAAGGCCGCCCATGAACAAACTAGTTGACCTGCGCAGCGACACCGTCACCCAACCCACGGCCGCCATGCGTGCAGCCATGTTTGCAGCGCCCTTGGGTGACGACGTGTTTGGCGACGATCCATCGGTTAATGCCTTGCAAGAGCGCATCGCCGACATGCTGGGGTTCGAAGCGGCTTTGTTCATGCCCACCGGCACGCAAAGTAATTTGTGCGGCCTGATGGCGCATTGCCAGCGCGGCGACGAATACATCGTCGGCCAATCCGCGCACACCTTCCGATACGAGGGCGGCGGCGCCGCGGTGCTGGGTAGCATCCAGCCCCAGCCGCTGGCGCAAAACGCGTCTGGCCAGATGGCGTTGGCCGACATTGCCAGCGCCGTCAAGCCGGACGACTGCCACTTTGCCCGCACCAAGCTTTTATGCCTGGAAAACACCTGGAACGGCCACCCCATGCCTATGGATTATCTGCAGCAGGCTACAGCATTGGCGCGCCGGCACGGGCTGGCAGCGCACCTGGACGGCGCGCGCCTGTTCAACGCCGCCGTGGCCACAGCCGAGCCGGGCGAAACTGCGGCGGCTGCGGCACGGCGCATCACCAGCCACTTTGACAGCGTGTCCGTGTGCTTCAGCAAGGGCCTGGGCGCGCCAGTCGGTTCGGCCTTATGCGGCAGCAAAGAACTGATTGCCCGCGCCCACCGGGTGCGCAAAATGGCCGGGGGCGGCATGCGCCAGTCGGGCCTGCTGGCGGCAGCCGCCACGCACGCCTTGGAACACCACTTGGAGCGCCTGGCCGATGACCACGCGCTGGCGCAGCGCCTGGCCCGCGGCTTGAGCGGAATTGCGGGCTTGCAGGTGCGCTCGGCCCAAACCAACATCGTGTTTCTGGATGTTGCCGACGGGCGTGGGCCGGATTTGCTGGCCTTCCTGAAAGCGCGAGGCATTCTGGCCACCGGCTTGATCGGCCTGCGCCTTGTCACCCACATGGATGTGGATGCGGCGGGCATTGACCGCGCAATGGAGGCTGTAACGGCCTTTTTCGGCCAGAGTGCAGCGACGGCGCCCGTGTCGGCCACCCAAAGCGCGTCGGTTTACTGATCACGCCCATGTCCACAGACCAAGTCCTGCTGTTCGTGTCGGCAGGGTTGCTTTTGAATCTGATGCCGGGCCCCGATGTGCTGTACATCGTCAGCCACGCGCTGCGCAGCGGCGCGCGCGCGGGCATGGTGGCGGCGCTGGGCATTACGGCGGGATGCTTTGTGCACATCTTTGCCGCTGCAGTGGGGGTGAGCGCGCTGATGGCGGCCTCGGCCACCGCGTTTACGCTGCTCAAATGGGCGGGTGCGGCTTATCTGGTTTACGTGGGCTTGCGGTTGTTGCGGTCCGGGCCGGTCGCAGTGGTGGACCTAGGCATGGCGCCTGCCCATGCTGCGCCGCTCCAAGACTCCAAGGCCTATCGCAACATCTTTCTTCGCGGGTTTTGGACCAATGCGCTCAACCCCAAAGTAGCCTTGTTTTTTCTGGCCTTCGTGCCGCAGTTCATCACGCCGCAGATGGAAAACAAGCTCCTCGCATTCTTGTTGCTGGGCTTGCTGTTCAACTTCAACGCCCTGTGGGTGAATTTCGGCTGGGCCGGGGCCGCAGCCTGGTTGGCGCGCCGCAGCGGCCTGGTGCAGCGCAGCCTGCGCTGGCTGGACCGGGTGGCTGGTGCCTTGTTTGTAGGATTCGGAATCAAACTCGCGCTGGACGCAGCGCCACAGCCTTAAGGAGACAGACATGCCCCATGCCGTCAAAATCACCCCGCAAGAAGCGCTGCAGCGCACCATCGAGCACCGAGAAATCTTCCATGACGAGATGCTGCACCTGATGCGCCAAATCATGTCGGGCGAGATGTCTCCGGTGATGATGGCCGCGCTGATCACCGGCCTGCGCGTCAAGAAGGAAACCATTGGCGAAATCACCGCCGCTGCCCAGGTAATGCGGGAGTTTTCCACCAAGGTCGAAGTGGCCGACAAAACCCATCTGGTCGACATCGTGGGCACCGGCGGCGACGGCGCGCATACCTTCAATATCTCCACCTGCGCCATGTTTGTGGCTGCTGCGGCGGGCGCCAAGGTCAGCAAGCACGGTGGGCGCAGCGTCAGCAGCAAAAGCGGCAGCGCCGATGTGCTCGAAGCCCTGGGCTTGAACATCAACCTCTCGCCACTTCACATTGCGCAGTGCATCGCTGAGCAGGGCCTGGGCTTTATGTTCGCGCCCAACCACCATCCAGCCATGAAAAACGTCGGCCCGGTGCGCCGCGAACTGGGTATCAAAACCATCTTCAACATCCTGGGGCCGCTTACCAATCCTGCCGGCGCACCCAATATTTTGATGGGCGTCTTCCACGCCGATCTGGTGGGCATCCAGGTGCGCGCCTTGCAGCGCCTGGGCGCCGAACACGCGCTTGTGGTTTACGGGCGCGACGGCCTGGACGAAGTGAGTTTGGGAGCAGCCACCTTGGTGGGTGAGCTCAAAGACGGCGAAATCAGCGAATACGAAATCCACCCCGAAGACTTTGGCCTGGTCATGGCCAGCAACCGCGCCCTGAAGGTAGAAACCGCCGACCAATCCATGGCCATGTTGCGCGGCGTACTGGATAACCAGGCTGGACCGGCCAAAGACATCGTGGTGCTCAACGCCGGGGTGGCTTTGTACGCCGCGAACGTGGCGCCCACCATGATGGCTGGCGTGGCGCTAGCTAGAACCACCATCGAGTCGGGCGCGGCAAAAGCCAAAATGCAGGCCTTGGTTGCTTTGTCGCAGCGTTTGGCCAGCTAGTCCCTTTTTGTTACTTCCCGCCCCCTAATAGGACAAAAACCATGAGTGACATTCTGGACAAAATCGTAGCCGTAAAGCACCAGGAAGTGGCCGCTGCGAAGAAGCGCAAGCCACTGGACGTGGTGCGCGCCGACGCCGAATCGCGCGTCCTGACCCGCGATTTTGCCGGCGCCCTGCGCGCCAAGATCGCCGCAGGTCTGCCCGCTGTAATTGCCGAAGTAAAGAAAGCCAGCCCATCCAAAGGCGTGCTGCGTGCCGACTTCATTCCGGCCGACATTGCCCAAAGCTACGCCGAATTTGGGGCGGCCTGCCTCTCGGTGCTGACCGATGTGCAGTTTTTCCAGGGCAGCGTGGACTACTTGAAGCAGGCGCGCGCCTCTTGCCAGTTGCCGGTGCTGCGCAAGGACTTCATGGTCGATGCCTACCAAATCTACGAGTCCCGCGTCATGGGAGCCGACGCCGTGCTGCTGATCGCCTCGTGCCTGAGTGATGCGCAAATGGCGGACTTTGAAGCCATTGCCAGCAGCCTGGACATGGCGGTATTGGTCGAGGTGCATGACCAGGCCGAGCTGGAGCGCGCCTTGCGCTTGAAAACGCCCCTGATGGGCATTAACAACCGCAACCTAAAGACCTTTGAGGTGTCGCTAGACACCACGCTGGCGCTGCGGGCGCTGGTGCCCGCCGACCGCATTTTGGTGACTGAGAGCGGCATCCAGACCCGTGACGACGTGTTGCGCATGGGGGCGGCGGGCATCAATGCTTTCCTCGTGGGTGAGGCCTTCATGCGCGCGCCTGAGCCGGGCGAGGCGCTCGCAGCCTTGTTTGGCTGAGTCGCCCGTGACCCTTTTCCCCGAGGCGCTCGCCGCCAGCCAGTTGCAGGTGGCAGACCCCGCGCGATGGCTTGTAGCGCCGGGGTGGCGGCCTATGGTGGATGCGTTTTTTGGGTCTCCTGATGGCGCTCGCTTGCTTGCTTATTTAGGCCAACGGCTGGCCGCTGGCGCCGTGGTCTTCCCGCCGCAGCCCTTGCGCGCCTTGGAACTCACTGCGCCCGAGGCGGTGCGCTTGGTTATTTTGGGGCAAGACCCTTACCACGGCAGGGGTCAAGCGGAGGGTTTGGCTTTTTCGGTGGCGCCCGGCGTGCCTTTGCCGCCATCGCTGCGCAATATCTTCAAAGAACGGCAGCGGAGCCTGGGCCTGTCAATGCCAGTATTTCCCGCGCCGGGTGGCAGCTTGAGCGCTTGGGCGCAAAGTGGCGTGCTGCTGCTTAACACCTGCCTGACGGTGGAGGAGGGCCGCCCGAATTGCCATCGTGACCAAGGGTGGCAGGTGCTGACGGACCAGATTCTGCAAAAAATATCCCGTGATGGACGTCGGACGGTTTTCATGCTGTGGGGCACTCAGGCACAAGCAAAACGCGGATTGATCGATGAAACCCGGCATCTGGTCTTGTCCGCCAACCATCCGTCGCCGCTGTCCGCGCTGCGGCCACCAGTTCCGTTTTTGGGTTGCGGGCACTTTTCTCAGGCCAAGAAATGGTTGCTCGGGCTTGATTCGGCACCTGTTGGAGGTCGCCTGGGGAGCCCGTTCAGGTAACCGGTCAGTCACAAACTTCGTGGCATAATCGCTGGCTCACGTTTGGAGAGGTGGCCGAGTGGTTAATGGCAGCAGACTGTAAATCTGCCCTCTTACGAGTACGCTGGTTCGAATCCAGCCCTCTCCACCAGTGATGTGTTGACTGTATTGTTTTGAGTGTTCGGCGTGCCCATCGGGGTGCATGGTTCTGTTTTGCAAGGCAAAGCAGGTTTGTGCGGGGTTCGTATAGTGGTAATACCTTAGCCTTCCAAGCTAAAGCGAGGAGTTCGATTCTCCTACCCCGCTCCACGCGAGAGAAGATTTGTGTTTTGTTGGCTTGCAGATGCAAGTTCGAACGCCCATTTGGCTCAGTGGCAGAGCACTCCCTTGGTAAGGGAGAGGTCGCGGGTCCGATTCCCGCAATGGGCACCATGGTTTGGCGGCAGCTGTGTGGCGGCTGCTTTGTTAATTCAGCCGCCAGGCTTAGTTTTTGTAGTTTGACCTCATCACTTTTCGGAGTT
>CAMDKE010000167.1 GCA_945901215.1 Comamonas sp. lk | reverse complement strand
GTAAACGACAGCGTGGCGCCTATCACCAGGTACTGCCCAAGCAGGGGCTGGCTCAGCACCAAAAATTGCGGCACCACGGCCAGCATGAATACGGTGCCCTTGGGGTTGACGGCGTTGATCATCCAGCCGCGCAGCACCATGGAGCGGCGTGTGACCTGCACACCGTCGTCACTGCGCGCGGCGAGTGGCGTGGCAGGAGCGCGCCACTGCGCAATGCCCAGGTACACCAAATAGGCCACTCCCACCCACTTAACTACGCCAAATGCGGTAGCCGAGGTAGCCACCAGCGCCCCTAACCCCGCACCCACCAGTAGCAACTGGGTCCAAATGCCCAATATCAACCCAAAAATCGTGAAATAGCCCCGGCGAAAACCGAAGTTCAGTCCCGCACTCATGGCCGCTACGGCACCCGGCCCCGGTGAGATGCTGATCGCCCAAGAGGCGGCAAAAAAAGCCACCCAAACCGAAAATTCCACCTAGCGCTCCCAAAAAACGAAGCGAGCGCCGCATTGCTGCGAGCGCTCGCTTAACCAAGATAGGCTTGAATTATGCGCTTTGCAAGGCGGCAATGCGCTCCTCAATCGGCGGGTGGGTGCTAAACAACTGGCCTATGCCGCCGGCAATGCCAAACGCCGCCACGCTTTTGGGCAACTCGCCGGTGTGCATGCCACCGAGCCGCGCCAGCGCGTTGACCATGGGCTGCTTACGCCCCATCAACTGGGCCGCACCCGCGTCGGCCCGGAACTCGCGCTGGCGCGAAAACCAGGCCACCACCATTTGGGCAGCAAAGCCCAGCACGATGTCGAGCACGATGGTGGTGATCCAGTAGCCCATTCCCGGGCCGCTGTCGCGGTCGTCGCCCTTGCGTAAAAAACTGTCCACAGCGTAGCCAATTACCCGGCTCAAAAACACCACAAACGTGTTCATCACGCCCTGAATCAGCGTCATGGTGACCATGTCGCCGTTGGCCACATGCGCCACTTCGTGGCCGATCACCGCCTCCACCTCATCACGGGTCATGCCCTGCAGTAAGCCTGTAGACACTGCCACCAAAGCGGAGTTCTTGAAGGCGCCGGTAGCAAAGGCGTTGGCCTCGCCCTCAAAAATTCCCACTTCGGGCATTCCAATCTGCGCCCTGTCGGCAAACTTGCGCACCGTCTCCACGATCCAAGCCTCGTCGGCGTTTTGCGGTTGCTCGATCACGCGAACGCCCGAACTCCACTTGGCCAAGGGCTTACTGATAAGCAGCGAGATAAAGGCGCCGCCAAACCCCATGATCAGCGCAAAACCAAGCAATGCGCCCAGGTTCAGACCATTGGCCGTGAGAAAACGGTTGACACCCAGCAGGCTGGCGACGATTCCCAGGACCACCACCACCATCACGTTGGTGAGTACCAATAAAAACATGCGTTTCATACAAATCCCTTTCACAGAAAACAAGCCGCAAGACCGATACGACTCAGCTAAACGTATGTTAGGGCCGGGCCTGTCAAAAACAAGCATATGAACCGTTTTGGGCCCAAAAACGCTGCGGCCTTTACACAGACGGGACTCCAGGCGTACGCGGCGCACGAAACACCGTCGCATCCTGGTAAAACCCAGGTGTGCCATTGGCCGCCCACCAACCCGGCACGCCTAACACGGGCAAATGTGCGAAGGGTTTGGCGGCAAGCTTTTCGGCGCTCAGGTCGTGCGCCATCCAAGCGTCCATCGCCGCCAGGCCCGGAGCCCTCGGGTGGGCGCGGTAGACATGGGCGGTCATTCCTTTACGCGGCTGCACCAGCTTTTCCAACAACGAATGGCCAAATAACACCAGCTGCGTCTGCGCCCAAAGAGGACGCAAAGTGACAAAAAGTCGCACCCAGTCCTTGGCTACCAGCGCATGCCACAGCGGGTCAGGCGCCTGCAGAAAGGCGGCATTTTCATCAAACACGGTGCTACCGTCGCGCGCCGGACCACGCACGCTGTGGATGCCGCTGTGGGCAATTTGCTCAGCTTGCAGCGCGTTGAGCCGGGTTTTTGTGCGTGGGAAATGCAGCCAGCACAAGCCGTTAAAGAAGTCGTGCAGCCCCTCGCGCGTGGGCACCTGGCGGCTGCGGAAGATGAAAGCCTCATAGGCCTCGCCTGCAGGCAGGCTCTCATGGAGCACAAAGCGCACCGGGAATTCCGGCGTGCAATGGGCGTTAAGCGCGATGGCGCAGCTTTGACCCGCCAGCACCTGCAGTGCCACTTCCTGGCCCTTGGCCTGCCAGGGCGCCAGCCACGGGGCGGCCCAGTCAATAGCGTCTAGGCCAGGCGCCACTGTAAGGGCTCGCCGCCGGCCAAGGGCTTGAGTACGGCCTCGCCAAAGGGGTAGCCCTCGGGCGGCGTCCAGGTCTCTTTGCGCAGAGTGACGCTGCTGGTATTGCGCGACAAGGCGTAAAAGTCGGGACCAAAAAAGCTAGCAAAGCCTTCCAGCCGGTGCAGCGCACCCGCGGCTTCAAAAGCTTGGGCGTACAACTCAATGGCAGCGTGTGCGGTGTAGCAACCGGCACAACCGCTGGCGTGCTCTTTCAGGTGTGCGGCGTGGGGCGCGCTGTCGGTGCCCAAAAAGAACTGGGGCGAGCCACTGGTGGCGGCTTGCACCAGCGACAGCCGGTGGGTTTCTCGCTTCAAGACCGGCAAGCAGTAATAGTGCGGCCGAATACCGCCCTTGAATATCGCGTTGCGGTTGTACAGCAGGTGGTGAGCGGTGATGCTGGCCGCCGTCAGCGGGCCAGCGCTTTGCACATACTGGGCGGCCTCACGGGTGGTGATGTGCTCAAAGACGATTTTCAGGCCCGGAAAGACCCTGCGCAGCGGAATGAGCTGCTGGTCAATAAACACCGCCTCGCGGTCAAACAGGTCAATGTCGCTATCGGTCACCTCACCGTGCACCAGCAGGGGCATGCCCACGCGCTGCATTACCTCCAGGGTGGGGTAGGTTTTGCGCAAATCGGTCACTCCGGCGTCGCTGTTGGTGGTGGCGCCTGCCGGATAGAGCTTAACCGCCAACACACCGGCGGCCTGGGCGCGGACGATTTCGTCAGCGGCCAAGTTGTCGGTCAGGTACAGCGTCATCAAGGGGTCAAAGACCACGCCCGCAGGCACGGCGGCCTTGATACGCGCGCGGTAGGCCAAGGCCTGCTGCGCGGTGGTAATCGGGGGCTTGAGGTTGGGCATGACCAGCGCGCGGCCAAACTGCGCAGCAGTGTGCGGGACCACAGTCTGCAATGCCTGACCGTCGCGCAGATGCACATGCCAGTCATCGGGACGGGTAAGGGTCAGGGTGGCCGGGGCAAAGGTCGTGGGCATAAGAACGGCAGGTGGGCTTGGACAAGCCCGATTGTCCCCCGTTCGCGGGCTCTTATCGGCAGGCGCTATTTGTTAAGACTATCCCGAATTTCGCGCAGCAGCAGCACCTCTGCGCTGTCGCTGACCACGTCTGGCGCGGGAGGCGGCGCAGCTTCGCGCGCTCGAAGGCGGTTGATTTGCTTCACCATGACAAATATCACCAGCGCCAGCAGCAGAAAATTTAGCGCAATCGTTAAAAAATTCCCGTAGGCCAGCACAGGGACCCCAGCTTTTCGCAGTGCGTCAAGAGTGATTGCGGTTCCTGCTGGCGGCGATGCGAGCGGCAGAAAAAGACCACTAAAGTCTGGTTTACCAATGATGGCGCCCACCAATGGCATCACCAGGTCGCCCACCACCGAGTCAACAATTTTTCCGAAGCCGCCACCAATGATCACACCCACCGCCAAGTCCACCACATTGCCCTTGACAGCAAATTCTTTAAACTCTTGCATGACTGACATATAAACCTCCGTTTTGTTAATACTTAAAAATAAAACAACTTTTTAAGCATACCAAGAACTGGCGATCCGGTGCACTACGGTTTTGTCGCCATGCTTGCGAGCGGAGGCGGAGGCGGCGGTGAGCGATACAGAATGAGCCCTTGCTCCAACAAGCAGGTGACAACCTGGTGCACGTCGAGCGCAATAAGCCGGCTTTTGCGGGATTCAAAGCGGCCGGACAGGGCATGCGCCCAATCGGGAAAAAGTCGAGCACCCGCAGCTGCGCCAAAGCAAGTTATCGGGCGTTCTGTTCCGGTTCGTTGTGGCCGCGCAGCGCAGCGCGCGTGTTGTGCAAGGCTTCCAACAGATCCAAAGCCTTGGGGTAGAGCGTTGCGCCAGCGGCTGTCAGGCGTGTCGGGTAGGAGCTGCGGTCTACCAGATCGACCCCCGCCCACGCTTCAAGCGACTGAATGCGGCGCGAAAATGCCGACTGGGTGACATGACGCAACTGGGCCGAGCGGCTAAAACTGCAGGTTTCAGCCAGCGAAACAAAGTCTTCTAGCCATTTGGTTTCCATGATCGCGACGGGTGTCTTCAGGTGGCGGCGTCGCCGCTTTGCTGCAGTGCCCACATCTGCGCGTAGCGGCCCTGCGCCAGCAGCAGTTCGGCGTGGGTTCCGCGCTCGAGGATCCGCCCGGCTTCCATGACCAAAATCATGTGCGCGTCCACCACGGTGGAGAGGCGATGGGCGATCACCAGCGTAGTCTTGTTCTGCGCCACACGCGCCAGCTCGGCTTGGATGGCGCGTTCGTTGGCCGAATCTAACGCGCTGGTGGCCTCGTCAAAAATCAGGATGGGCGGGTTTTTGAGCAATGTGCGGGCGATGGCTACGCGCTGCTTTTCACCGCCCGAGAGCTTGAGCCCACGCTCGCCCACCATGGTGTCGTAGCCTGCTGGGGTGCTGGCAATAAAGGAGTCAATGTGCGCCGCGCGGGCGGCGGCCTGTACATCGGCCAGGCTGCTGCCCGCGCGGCCATAGGCGATGTTGTATTGCACCGTGTCGTTAAACAGCACCGTGTCTTGCGGCACGATGCCGATAGCTGCGCGCAAGCTGGCCTGAGTGAGCATGCGAATGTCTTGCCCCGCCACCGAAATAGTGCCTTGCTGGACGTCATAAAAACGATACAAAATTCGCGCAAGCGTAGATTTTCCCGAGCCCGACGGCCCCACCACGGCCACGGTTTTGCCCGGCGGGATGTCAAAACTGATGTCATGCAATATGGGGCGCGCTGAGTCGTAGGCAAAATTGACATGCTCAAAGCGCACGCTGGCGCTGGACGCTCCCTGCGCCAGCACCAGCGCATGGGCATCGGGCGCGTCGGCGATCTCTTGCTCGCGCTCCAGCAGGGTAAACATCTTTTCCAGGTCCACCAGGTTTTGCTTGAGCTCGCGGTAGATGGCACCCAAAAAGTTCAGAGGAATGTAAATCTGGATCATGAAGGCGTTGACCATCACCAGGTCGCCCAGCGTCATGCGGCCCTCGGCCACGCCCTGGGTGGCGCGCCAAAGCATGGCCACCAGGCCGCTGGCGATGATGAGCTGCTGGCCGGCGTTCAGAATGCTCAGGGTGCGCTGGCTTTTCAGCGCGGCCTGGCGGTAGCGCTCGAGGTTGTCGTCGTAGCGGCGGGCCTCGAATTCTTCGTTGTTGAAGTATTTGACGGTCTCGAAATTGAGCAGCGAGTCGATGGCGCGGGTGTGGGCCTTGGAGTCGAGCTCGTTCATGCGCTTGCGAAACTGCGTGCGCCACTCGGTCATGCTGATGGTGAAGCTGATGTAGAGCACCAGCGCAATCACGGTAATGCCGGCAAACCAGACGTCAAACTTGACCGCCAAGAGCGTGAGCACCAGCCCCACCTCAATCAGCGTGGGCACGATGCTGTAGAGCGAATACGACACCAGCGAGTGCACCGCGCGGGTGCCGCGTTCGATGTCGCGCGTCATGCCCCCGGTCTGGCGGTCTAAGTGAAAGCGCAGGCTCATGGCGTGCAGATGACGAAACACGCCCAAGGAGATGCTGCGCGCTGCGCCCTCGGTAGCCTTGGCAAACACCAGGTCACGCAGCTCAGCAAACAGCGAGGTGCTGAGCCGCAGCGCTGCATAGGCCACCAGCAAGGCCACCGGTACCACCAGCATGGCGGACAAGTCGCCCGGCTTGGGCGTCATGGTGTCTACCAGGGTCTTTAGCAACAAGGGAACGCCCACATTGGCCACCTTGGCGCCCACCATGAAGGACAGCGCCAGTATCACCCGCCATTTATAGGCCCACAGGTAGGGAAAGAGGCGCTGCAAGGTGCCCCAGTCGCTGGCTTTGAGGCCGCTCGGCGTTGGCGCTACGGCGCCGGAAGCAAGTGGGGCATGGCGTGGGGAATCGGCAGAGGGGCCAAAAGAGCGCATTGGGGGACAATTCAAAACATCAAACTCCGATTGTG
>CAMDKE010000166.1 GCA_945901215.1 Comamonas sp. lk | reverse complement strand
AGATCGGCCGCCTGCAACACGCGCGAGGGCTTGATCAGTCCCTGCGCCGCTTGCTGCTCGTAAGCGACATAGGCTTTCTCAAAGTCGGCACCGAACTTGTCGTGCAGATCCGGCACATTGGAGGGCGAGAACAGCGTCCACTGGCCTTTTTCCATCACCCGTCGCATGAACAAATCAGGCACCCAGTTGGCGGTGTTCATGTCGTGGGTGCGGCGGCGGTCGTCACCGGTGTTTTTGCGCAGCTCCAGAAACTCTTCAATGTCGAGGTGCCAGGTTTCCAGGTAGGTACAGACCGCGCCCTTGCGCTTGCCGCCTTGGTTGACCGCCACTGCGGTGTCATTGACCACCTTGAGGAAGGGTACGACCCCTTGGGACTCGCCGTTGGTGCCCTTGATGCGAGAACCCAGGGCGCGCACGCGCGTCCAGTCGTTGCCCAGGCCGCCAGCAAACTTGGAAAGCAAAGCGTTTTCTTTGATCGATTCGTAAATCCCGTCCAAATCGTCAGGCACCGTGGTCAGGTAGCAAGACGAGAGCTGCGAGCGCAAACTGCCGCTGTTGAACAGGGTGGGCGTGCTCGACATGAAGTCAAACGAAGACAGCACTTCATAAAACTCAATGGCGCGGGCTTCGCGGTCGGTCTCGTTAAGCGACAAGCCCATGGCCACCCGCATGAAGAAGGCCTGCGGCAGTTCAATGCGGTTTTTTTGGTGGTGCAGAAAGTAGCGGTCATACAGGGTTTGCAAGCCCAGGTAATCAAACTGCAGGTCGCGCTCGGCCTTAAGCGCCGCACCCAGGCGCACCAGGTCGAACTGTTGCATTTTTTCGTCTAACAGTTCGTAGCCCACGGCCCTCTTGATGTAGTCGGGAAAATACTCGGCGTAGGCCGCTTGCATGTCCGCAGTGGCCACGTCACGGCCAAGCACTTCACGCGAAATGGTGTGAAACAGCAAACGCGCGGTCGCGTAGGTGTAACCAGGGTCCTTCTCGATCAGGGTTCGGGCGGCCAAGATAGAGGCCTTGAACACCTCGTCCATGGGCACGCCGTCGTACAGATTGCGCATGGTCTCGGCAATGATGGGCTCGGCCTTGACGTCCGCGCCCAGACCAAAACAAGCTGTCTCAATGCGCAGAGCCATCGCTTGCAGGTCCAAGGCCACGCGCTGGCCACGGTCCATCACATGAAGGGTCGGCGCCACCGGGGCAACCTGCGCCTGCTGCTTGGCGCGCTCTTGGGTGCGTCGCTCGCGGTACAACACATAAGCTCGTGCCACTTCATGGTTGCCAGCGCGCATCAGGCCGAGTTCCACCTGGTCCTGCACATCCTCTATATGAAAAGTGCCACCGCCTGGGCGCGAGCGCATGAGGGCGCGCATGACCTGCTGGGTCAAAGCTTCAACGTTCTCGCGCACACTGGCTGAGGCCGCACCTTGGGTGCCATGGACCGCTAGCGACGCCTTCATGATGGCCACTGCGATCTTGTTGGGCTCAAAGGGAACGACCGCGCCATTGCGGCGAATAATGTTGTAAGCGGCCAGGGGATTAGCCTGTGCTTCAGTACCGAAATGACCGGCCAAGGGGAACGCGACGGCAGCAACCGAGGAGGACGTGGGGAGAGATTGCATAGTTTCCTTTATCTGTCTGTCTTTTTATCAACGAAGTAGCGCCTAAACCATTATTTTTTCGCGGAAAGCCCACGCTGTCCGAAAGGCTAAAGCACTATATCTGGTGTGTACGCGGTGCGCAAGCCACTACCGGTAGTGTAGCGACTCCACATTCCATGGCATGGAATGTTGCACCGATCAGCGCAATGCGGCGGGCCTCATCACGCCAGTATTGCGGCGGCGAAGGCCTCGAAAAGTCCTCGTTAAATCAGGCTTCGTATCCAAACCATGAGGCTTTACCGAGCTTTTTCAGGGTTTTGCCGTGGCAGGCCGCGCGGGCGTTGGGCTTGTCGGCGAACCGTCACTAGGACCGCATTCGTCCCAGACAAAAAATTTGTAGGGCACGCAAAAAAAATAATTACTGTCGCGGCAGCGCGTCTGCAGGCAAGCCGACCAGATCACGCAAATGGTTCCAATCGAAACCAGGCCCGGGGTCGGTTTTGCGCCCTGGCGCAATGTGCTCGTGACCCGCGACATGCGCTATTGGGTACCGGGTGCCGATTGCCGCAATCAATGCGCCCAGCACGCGGTACTGAACCGCCTCGAATGTGCCACCTTCCAAACCCTCAAGCTCCACGCCAATGGAGTCGTCATTGCAATTGACGCGGCCGCGGTAGGCGGACGGCCCGGCGTGCCAAGCGCGGTCATTGCAGCTGACACATTGCAACAACTGGCCATCGCGTCGGATGAAAAAATGCGCTGACACCTGCAATCCCCGTATGGTCTCGAAATACGGGTGCGCATCCCAGTCCAATTGGTTGGAAAACAAGGCCAGTACCTCCGGCCCGCCGTAGACGCCCGGGGGCAGGCTGATCGAATGCACAACCACCAAATCCACTTGGGCACCCACAGGTCGGGGTCCAAAATTGGGGGAGGCCAGGGGCTGGGCCGGTGCATACCAGCCGTGGCGCCACAAGTCAGCGCCCGGCGTTACTGCTTCTGATAGGCTCATGGCAGCAGCATGAATCCTGGTCCGCCGAAATCAAGTTTCATGGCGCTGCCGGTGGGCCGCACTGCAATAACTGCCCACGCGCCCCAGCACCGCGTCATGGCTTGCTACATGAAGGCCGCACTGGTCGCAAGCTACCATCTCAACAGGCTTGGCCGGCTCATTGCCCGCGCGCCCTCGACTGCCACCCTTGGATCCACGGCGGGTACGCCACTGCCAAAGAACAAGCAGTGCCACCAAGGCTAACAGCAGGTATTTCACCCCGCGCGTCCCAGAACCACTTCCATCACAAACCGAGAGCCCACATAGGCCAAAAACAACAAGAAGGCTCCGCTATACAGCACGGCGACCGCACGCTTGCCGCGCCAGCCGAAAAAGGAGCGCCCGACCAACAGAACGGCAAACGTCAGCCACGACAACACAGACAACAGGGTTTTGTGATCCCAGCGCCACGCATGGGCGTGGCCATACACCACATCGCCAAAGCCGTAGCCGACCAATAGCGTGGCGCTCAACAGCACAAATCCGGCCAATACGAAGCGGTAGGTCAAACGCTCCAAACTGAGCAGGGGAAGTCCGCTGTGGGTGTCCGCCCCCAGCCGAATGCGGGCTTCGGCCCGAGTCATAAACCAGGCGTACACCACCGCTACGCCAAACAATCCATAGCAAGAAATGCCCATGGCCAGGTGCAAGGGCAACCACACCGACGCGGTATGGGGCAAAACGGATCCGGGAAAAACCAGCGCCAGCACTACCGCCGCCGCACCGATGGCGCTCAAGGCCCAGCGCGCCGGCAACTGCGGGAAAATTTGGCTCTCTACGGCGTAGCTGGTGGCGATCAGCCAGGCAGTAACCGACAAGGCGGGCGCAAAGCCAAAGCGCGCAGGCACATCCAAGAACCCCACAGCCAACGCGCCACCATGGGCCGCCCAGGCCACACCCACCCAAAAACGTGTGGCCAATGGGCTCAAACGTTGGGCCCGCATCGCCGGCCACACGTAAGCCATAGCAGCCAAGGCAGTCAGGGCGATGCTCAACGGGGATGCACTGTCTAAAATCATGGCAACAGTTTAGCCTTTTGCGTTCGCTATGGCGACGGTGCCTGGCACCGGAACCAGCCACGAAGCATATCCCGGCACCCCGCTCCTCTACCTGGATTCCTATGGCCTCCGCCCTGACTGACAAACTCTCCCGACTGGTAAAGACGCTGCGCGGCCAATCGCGCATCACCGAAGACAACGTGGCCGAGATGCTGCGTGAGGTGCGCATGGCGCTCTTAGAGGCCGACGTGGCGCTGCCGGTGGTGCGCGACTTTATTGCCCGGGTCAAGGAAAAAGCGCTGGGCCAGGAAGTGCTGGGCTCTTTGCAACCGGGCCAGGTGCTGGTGGCTATCGTCAACCAGGAATTGGCCGCCACCATGGGGGAGGGTGTTAGCGACATCAACTTAGCGGCCCAGCCTCCGGCGGTGATCTTGATGGCCGGCTTGCAAGGCGCGGGCAAAACCACCACCACTGCCAAGTTAGCCAAGCACCTGATCGAGAAACGCAAGAAGAAAGTGCTCACCGTCTCCGGTGACGTGTACCGCCCAGCGGCCATCGAGCAACTCAAAACGGTGACCGCGCAAGCCGGAGCCGAATGGTTTCCCAGCTCGCCGGACCAAAAGCCGGTCGATATTGGCCTGGCCGCCTTGGACTACGCCAAAAAACACTACTTTGACGTGCTCCTGGTCGACACGGCCGGCCGCTTGGCGATTGACGCAGCGCTGATGGCCGAGATTACCGCCTTGCACGCGGCGCTCAAGCCGGTAGAGACGCTGTTTGTGGTGGACGCTATGCAAGGCCAGGACGCGATCAACACCGCGCGCGCCTTCAAAGAGGCGCTGCCCTTGACCGGCATCATCCTGACAAAGACCGACGGCGACTCGCGCGGCGGTGCAGCCCTGTCGGTGCGCCAGGTCACCGGCGCACCGATCAAGTTTGCGGGCACCAGCGAAAAGCTCGACGGCCTGGAAGTGTTTGACGCCCAGCGCCACGCCGGGCGTATTTTGGGCATGGGCGACATCGTGGCGCTGGTCGAGCAAGTCACCGCCGGGGTGAATGTGGAGGCGGCGCAGAAACTCGCGGCCAAGGTCAAAAGCGGCGCCGCCTTTGATCTAAATGATTTTTTAGGCCAGATTCAGCAAATGAAACAAATGGGCGGTTTGTCCAGCCTCATGGACAAGCTGCCTGCCGCGCTGGCGGCCAAAGCCGGGCAGGTGGACATGGCAAAGGCGGAAAAAGACATCAAACGCAAGGAAGGCATCATCCACAGCATGACGCCGTTGGAGCGGCGCAAACCCGACCTGATCAAGGCCACCCGCAAGCGCCGCATTGCCGCCGGGGCCGGCGTGCACGTTCAGGAAGTCAATCGCATGCTCAAAGAGTTTGAGCAAATGCAAGACATGATGAAGAAAATGAGCGGCGGCGGGATGATGAAAATGATGAAGCGCATGGGCGGCATGAAAGGCATGCCCAAGATGCCTTTCTAAATTTGCGCAAAGGCCTTGGGCCTCGACGGCGCTTAATCGCCCCCGGGACCTGTGCCCATCAAGCGCCCGTAGCCCTGGCGAGTCTGAGGTGACACCGACGCCAGCAGTTGGGCGTAGCGGGTTTGGTGGCGGGCCACCATGCGTGCCGAGGCCACCATTTTGGATTTGCAAAACCAGTGGCAGCTGTGCTGCATCAATAGCAGTTCAGCGCAGAGTTGAAAGGCGCGGTCACGCTGGGACAGGCCGGGCACGTTGGCAATGACCTCACCAATTCCTTGCGCATGCACCTTCAGCACCTCGCGCACGTCGAATGTCGCAGCCGGCAACCAATGCACCGCCATGGGCAAACCCACAGGCAAGGTGCTGGCACGGCAATTTGCCGGGTTTGCCGGCGCCATGTCAGTAACCAGGCGCTGGACCTGCTCGCCAAGCACCTGCTCGGTCTGGGCCAGCATGTTCCAGATGCCTTGGCGCCGCTCTGCATCAGCCTCTCCCATAGCGCGCAAATACCCATCGGTGAGCGTTTGCATCAAAGACTCAATGCGGTAGTTCTTCAAAAAATGCGCCAAAAACCGGATCCGCTTGCGCTGCTCCAGCGCGTTGCGCATCTGCAATCCGAAGCCCAAAAAAGCGAAAAAGATAAACACACTCACGGCATCTGCCCTACGGGTTTGGGCTTGAAAGCATAGTCACCGCTTTTTTCAAGCACGATTTTTTTGTAGCTGTAGGCCTGATCGGGTAGGCCATAGCTCCCCACAACATAAGCTCGACGTGATTGCTGCGCCATGTGACCTAGCCATGCCAATACCCACACTTGCGAGCGCTGATCCAGGGCGGCCAATGGCTCGTCCAATAGCGTCAAGCGGCATTGGCTGGCCGCCGCACCGGCCAGCCAAACCTTGCGCCGGGTACCGGTTGACAGCATATAGGTCGCCTTGTCCAGGTGCGCTTGCAAACCGAGGCCTTCAATAGCCTGGCCTAAAGCCTGGAGGTCAAACCCTCGATAGAGAGTTGGCAACTGCATGAAATAGGCTTGCACGCTCAGGGAATGGTCTTGGTCCGAGCGGGGGTCTACCCAGTACACCGAACCACTGGGTACACGGCTCGCTGCCGGGGCCGCGTTCTGCAGCGCAGCATCTTCAAGTGCATACAAAATGCTGCCCCGGTCGGGCTGCAATTGGCCTGCCAACAACTTCAACAAGGTCGATTTCCCGCTGCTCTCGT
>CAMDKE010000165.1 GCA_945901215.1 Comamonas sp. lk | reverse complement strand
GCAAGCGAAAAGCCGCGCCTTTGCCACTGAACAAATTGGCCAGCAACGCGAAGACTTCAAGCGCCTGGGCGTGCTGGGCGACTGGGAGCGCCCCTACCGCACCATGGACCCGGCCAATGAGGCGGGCGAAATCCGCGCTTTCAAACGGGTGATCGAACGCGGCTTTGTATACCGGGGCCTCAAACCTGTGTATTGGTGTTTTGACTGCGGCTCGTCCTTGGCCGAGTTTGAGATTGAATACGCAGACAAAAAGAGCGACACGCTGGACGTAGCCTTCGAGTCCGCCGACCCGGCCGCGCTGGCCTCAGCCTTTGGCCTAACCGCCCTGCCCTCGGCCACTAAATCCGCATTCGCCGTCATCTGGACAACCACAGCGTGGACCATTCCGGCCAACCAGGCGCTCAATGCCAACGCCACTATCACCTACGCGCTGGTGGACACGCCACGCGGCTACCTGGTGCTGGCGGCCTCCTTGGTCGACAAATGCCTGGATCGCTACAGCCAGACCGGCACTGTGATTGCCACCGCTTTGGGCGAAAAACTGGGCGGCCTGAACTTTAAACACCCTTTGCACGACGTGCACGAGGGCTACCGCCGCCTCTCCCCCGTGTACTTGGCCGACTATGTGAGCGAAGGCGACGGCACGGGTATGGTGCATTCCTCACCCGCCTATGGCGTGGATGACTTCAACAGCTGCGTGGCACATGGCCTGAAATACGACGACATCCTGAACCCGGTGCAAGGCAACGGCGCTTATGCCGATGACCTGCCCCTGTTCGGCGGCTTGAACATCTGGAAAGCCTGCCCGCGCATTATTGAGGTGCTGGGCCAAAGTGACAGACTGATGGCCACCCACGCCATCACCCACAGCTACCCGCATTGCTGGCGCCACAAGACGCCAGTGATCTACCGGGCTGCCGCCCAGTGGTTCATCCGAATGGACGAAGGCCTAGGCGTATTCACCAAAGAAAAGGCGCCCAAAACCCTGCGCCAGCTGGCCCTGGATGCGATTGAGCAGACCGACTTTTACCCGGAAAATGGCAAAACCCGCCTGCGCGACATGATTGCCAACCGGCCCGACTGGTGCATCAGCCGCCAGCGCAGCTGGGGCGTGCCGGTGCCCTTCTTTTTGCACAAAGACAGCGGCGAGTTGCACCCGCGCACCATGGAAATATTGGACCAGGCGGCGGATATCGTTCAGGCCGGTGGCATTGAGGCCTGGAGCCGCGCCACGGTGGAAGACATCTTGTGCCTGCCCGGCGACGCGCCCCAGGAGTACACCAAGAGCACCGACATTCTGGAAGTCTGGTTTGACAGCGGTTCGACCTTCCAGCACGTGCTGCGCGGCAGCCACAAAGACGCCTACGACCGCGCACCCTTTCACGAGCAAGGGCCCGAAGCCGACCTGTACCTTGAAGGCCACGACCAGCACCGGGGCTGGTTTCACAGCTCGCTGTTGCTGGGCTGCGCCTTGTACGACCGCGCGCCCTACAAAGGCCTGCTGACCCACGGCTTTGCCACCGACGGCCAGGGCCGCAAGATGAGCAAAAGCCTGGGCAATACCGTGGCACCACAAGAAGTGACCGACAAGATGGGCGCCGAGATCGTGCGCCTGTGGGTGGCAGCTACCGACTATTCGGGCGACCTCAACATCGACGAAAAAATCCTGGCCCGTGTGGTGGACACCTACCGCCGGGTGCGCAACACGCTCAAATTCTTGTTGGCAAATGTGAGCGACTTTGACCCCGCAACGCACACCGTGCCCGACGCGCAACTGCTGGAGATTGACCGCTACGCCCTGGCCCGCACGGCGCAGTTGCAAAACGACATATTGGGTCATTTTGAGGTTTATGAGTTCCACCCGGTGGTGTCCAAGCTGCAGATTTTTTGCTCGGAAGACCTGGGCGCGTTTTATCTGGACGTGCTCAAAGACCGGCTTTACACCACGGCGCCCGATTCGCTGGCGCGCCGCTCGGCGCAGACCGCCCTGTGGCAGATCACCCAGGCCATGCTGCGCTGGATGGCGCCATTCCTTAGCTTTACCGCCGAAGAGGCCTGGGCCACGCTGGGCGCGGCGGGCAAAACGCCAGCCGCCACGCGCGACTCGATTTTTATGGACACCTTTGTAGCGCTGGGTCAGCCCGATGTGGCGCTGTGCGCCAAGTGGGCGCGCATTCGCGAGATCCGCGAAGCAGTGAACAAGGACATCGAAGTGCTGCGCGGCAGCGGCCAGGTGGGCGCCTCGCTGCAAGCGGTGGTGACCATTACCGCCGACGCGCCAGAGCTGGAAATGCTGGAGAGCCTGGGCGCGGACCTGAAGTTCGTGCTCATCACCTCGGCGGTGACGCTGCGGGCGGGGGATGCGCTGGACATTGCCTGTGGCGCCAGCACAGCAGTCAAGTGCGAGCGCTGCTGGCACTACACCGACGACGTGGGCTTGGACGCCGACCACGCCGGCGTTTGCGGCCGTTGCGTCAGCAACCTCTTTGGCGCGGGCGAGCACCGCGTGGTGGCGTAATGGCGCGGCGCGGCAACACCGAGGGCCTGGGCCTGATCCACTGGCTGGCCATTGCGCTGGTGCTGGTACTGGCCGACCAATTCACCAAAATCTTAGTGATTGGTAGCTTTGAGCTGGGTGAGGGCCAAGCGGTGACCGGGTTTTTCAACCTGGTGCGGGTGCACAACGCGGGCGCAGCGTTTTCCTTTTTGGCAGGCGCTTCGGGCTGGCAGCGCTGGTTTTTTACCGCCTTGGGCCTGGTGGCGGCGGTGGTGATTGTCTGGATGCTAAGAAACCACCCAGGCCAGCGCCTGTTTTGCTTTGCCCTGGCCTGTGTTTTGGGCGGGGCGGTGGGCAATGTAATTGACCGAGTGCTCTACGGCTATGTGGTCGATTTTGTGGACTTCCATTGGGCGGGTATGCATTTTCCGGCCTTTAACGTGGCCGACAGCGCCATCACGGTGGGCGCTGCCTGCCTGATTCTGGACGAGCTTTTGCGGGTGCGGCGCGCACGCTAAACGCAGCACGCATCAAAAACTCTGGCGTTGGCCCACTTCCAGCACCGAAATCGCCTCCAGCGGCTCCACCCCTTTGGCCAAACCGAGCTGACGCGGCAGGGTGCCCGTCTTATGGTCCACCCAGCTGCCCTGCGCTAGGGCTTGGGTTGGTCCTAGCACCGACTCCAAAGACGCCAGGTCCGAGGTCTTACCGACGAGAAAGTAGTGCGTGCCGCTGGGAGGTAATTGCGAGGCCAAGCTGGCACCGGTACTAGGCGCCGTGCTGCGGTAAAGGCCCAGTTCCCAGGCCACGATGGGGTCGAGCTGGTAGACCACCACCGGGACCAGCGGCTGCGCGCGCAACCAGGGCAGCACGTTGTAGGGGATGCTGTAGCGCAGATAGGCCGACAGGGTCATGCATTCCAAAAACAAGTACAGAAGATTGACCGCCACCACCGGGTACAGGGTGACCGCAAAGCTGCGCGCGTGCTGGCGCGTTGCCCAAGCCAACACCAAGCCAGCGACCGTGAGCGCGCCCAGGCCCGCTAGTAAAACCGGCTGGGCCACGTAAACTGCCAGTCCCCATACCAAGGCCAAAGTAAGCAGCGTGACACCGGCTTGGGCCACCAAAAAGGTGTTGGAGCCCTGCTGCGTGAGCCAGCGCGTAAGGTAATCGGCGCACAACACAATGGCGAATGGAAACACGATGACCGTGTAATAGTCCAACTGAAACGCCGTGGCGCTAAACAGCGCAAAGGTGACAAAAAACGCGCCACACAAAAACGCAAAATTCGTCCGCCTGGCGCTGCTTTGGGTGGCGTAGTTGCGCAGACCCTGAAACATAGCGGCGACAAACAGTGCGACCCAAGGCAAAAAAGCCCAGACAAACACATGCACGTAGTAGAGGGGCGTGCCTTCTTGGTTCTTAATCGGACCGGTGTTAAAAAAGCGCCCGATCTGGCTGTCCCACAAAAAGAAGCGAATGCCCGAGACGTTCTGACTGCCAAACACCACTTTTTCTGGGTTCGCGTCAAACTGCCGGTAAAGAGCCAGCAACTCGGGCGCCGTCAGCAACAAAGACAAAGCAATGGCGAGCCACCACTTGGCGCTCCAGAGCTTTTGCCACTGGCCTTGCACCAACCACAGGCAGACCAAGCCGCTGGAGATGGTGATCAGGGTAAAAATGCCTTTGGTCATCACCGAAATGGCACTGAACATTGCGCCAAGCAACAGGTACTTCAAGCGGCTTTGGCCATCAAATCGCAGCCAGTAGTAGCACGCAGCGGTGATGCTGCCGGTCAAGAACGCCTCGGCCTTGATGGCGCTTGACGTATACATCAAGTGGTAGGTGGACACGTACAGCAGCAAAGCCAGCAGACCCGCGTCGCGCCCGTAAAGCAGGCGTGCAATGCGGTAAGTGAAATAGCCGCCCAGTAAGTGGAACAAAAAGCCCGGCAGGATGTAGCTCGTGGCGCTGATGCCAAACAGCTTAAAAAAGAGGGCACCTAGCCAAAACGGAAAGTGCGGTTTGTCCAACCAGTCTTGGCCGTTTAGCACCAGGTCCATCCAGTTGCCGCTGGCCACCATCTGCTGCGCCAAGGTGGCGTACAGCACCGAATCCCCCTCGTTGATGATGGGTGTGAGCATGGTCAGTGCATTGACCAGCACCGACAAAACCACAGCGCCGCGCAGAAACGCGCGCAAGGACGGGGGAAAGCTATGCACCCGCTAGACAGTCAGGATGGTGCAACCCGTGGTTTTGCGCGCTTCCAGGTCGCGGTGTGCCTGTTGTACGTCTTCGAGGGCATAGCGCTGGTCAATGTGGATGGTCACTTTGCCGCTGGTCACCGCCTCGAACAGGTCGTCAGCGATCTGCTGGGTGCTCTCGCGCGTGGCGATATGGGTAAACAGCGTTTGGCGCGTCAGGTAAATCGAGCCCTTTGGGCCCAAGACGCCAGGTGCAACCGGCGCCACAGGACCCGAAGCATTACCAAAGCTGGCCATCAAACCAAATGGAGCCAGGCAATCGAGCGACTTGTCAAAAGTGTCCTTGCCCACCGAGTCGTAGACCACCTTCACGCCCTTGCCACCGGTAATTTCCTTAACCCGTGTCGCAAAGTCCTCGGTGGCGTAGTTGATGGCGAAGGCTGCGCCGTTTTTGAGCGCCAGCGCGCATTTGGCGTCCGACCCCGCGGTACCAATAAGCTGCAAGCCCAGGGCATTGGCCCACTGGCAGGCGATCAGGCCTACGCCCCCGGCGGCGGCGTGAAAGAGTACAAAGTCTCCGGCATGCAGGCCGCCTTGAGGCAAGGTGCGCTTGAGCAGGTACTGCGCCGTCATGCCCTTGAGCATCATGGCCGCGCCGGTGTCAAAGCTGATGGCGTCGGGCAGCTTGCACACGCATTTGGCTGGTAGGACGCGGCGCTCGCAATACGCGCCGGGCGGCTGGCTGGCGTAGGCGGCGCGGTCGCCCACCTGCAAATGCGTTACCCCAGCGCCCACAGCCTCGATCACGCCAGCGGCCTCCATCCCAAGCTGGGCCGGCAGATTCATGGGGTACAGGCCGCTGCGCTGGTAAACGTCGATGTAGTTCAAACCGACGGCGTGGTGGCGGATACGTACCTCGCCTGCGCTGGGTTCACCGACGGCAATATGGACCAGACGCATCTGCTCGGGGCCACCATGTTGGTCGATTTGGATGGAACGGGAAAGGTTGGACGGCATAGCCAGGGCTCCCAATGAAAAAAGAGGTTGCGTGAGCCATTGATTATCGGGGGTGTGACCCAGCGCCCCGCCATGCATGGTTACAGTGGGTCCCATGAACACCCCGTCTGGCGCGCGCCTGAGTCTCAAAACCATTTTTCTATTGACCTTGCCACCCTTGCTGTGGTCGGGAAACGCCGTGGTCGGGCGCATGGTGGCGCCACTGATCTCGCCCATGACGCTCAATGTGCTGCGCTGGGCGCTGGCGCTGCTGGTTTTGCTGCCCCTGGCGCCCTGGATCTTGCGCCGGGACAGCCCCTTGTGGGTTCAATGGAGGCGCTTTGCGGTCTTGGGCAGCTTGAGTATTGCCAGCTACAACGCCCTGCTCTACCTGGCCTTGACCACCTCGTCGCCCATGAACGTCACCCTGGTGGGCGCCAGCACGCCGGTTTGGATGCTGCTCATTGGCCGCTTGTTTTTCGGCACTGCCATAGGGCTGCGCCAGGTGTACGGCGCAGCCCTGTCCATTGGCGGCGTGTTGCTGGTGCTCTGTCGTGGCGACTGGGAGCTGCTGGTGCGCATGCACCTGGTCATGGGCGACCTGTACATGTTGCTGGCCTCGTTTGCCTGGGCCTATTACAGCTGGATGCTGGCCCACCCTACGCCCGAGTCGGGTCCTATCCGCGCCGATT
>CAMDKE010000164.1 GCA_945901215.1 Comamonas sp. lk | reverse complement strand
ATGGCGGCAACAGTAGGGAAAAACACGGTCGAAGCCTTATGCACCGCATGCTGCGGCGCCGCGAAACCTGCTGGCGCCTCGTAAGTATGGTGGATCAGCGTAGTGCTAAGTTGCGGCATAGCAGATCCAGGCGCCTCAGACGCTCCACTTTTGGATGAGCTGTTGCGGACGCAGCGCATCGTAGCTCTCAAAGGGCTGGTGGATCCAAGGGTTGGTGGGCAAGAACTCCACCGAATAGTCGGGCGTGAAGGTCGACAAGGCCTTGGTCCAGATTACAGCGCTGCGCAGCTCGGTAATCGGCGTGTAGTTGTTGCGTAGCTGGTGCATCACGGCATTGAGCGTATGGCCGGAGTCGGCCAAGTCGTCTACCAGCAGCACTTTGCCGGCAATCTCGCCCTTGGGCGTGGTGATGAAGCGGGCAATATCCAGGTTGCCCTGCACCGTACCAGCGTCCGAGCGGTAGGAACTGGTAGACATGATCGCCAGGGGCTTGTCAAACACGCGAGAAAGGATGTCGCCTGGGCGCATGCCGCCACGCGCCAGGCACAAAATGGTGTCGAACTCCCAGCCAGACTGGAACACCTTGATAGCCAGTTTTTCGATCAGGTTATGGTATTCGTCGTAGCTTACGTACAGGTGTTTTCCGTCTTCGGTCAGCATACAAAATTCCTCAAGGGGTGGGCAATTCAGGGCGCCAGGTAAGGGTGGCGCATCACGATGGTGTGATCGCGGTCGGGGCTCGTCGACACCATGTGGATGGGGATGCCCGTCACCTGGGCGATGCGCTCCAGGTAACGGCGCGCTGCCACCGGCAAGTCGTCGTACACGGTCACGCCAACGGTGCTGTCGCTCCAACCGGGCATAGATTCGTAGATTGGCTTGCAGCGCGCAATGTCGTCGGCGCCCATGGGCAGGATGTCGGTGGTTTCACCGTCGAGCTCATAGCCAGTGCACAACAGCAGTTCGCTCAGACCGTCGAGAACGTCAAGCTTAGTTATGCACAGACCGCTTAGACCGTTGACCTGGGCCGAGCGTTTGAGCAGCGCTGCATCAAACCAGCCGCAGCGCCGAGAGCGCCCGGTAGTCACACCTTTTTCGGCCCCCACGGTGCTCATGTGGTAGCCCGGCGTCCCCGGCTTTTCCCAGTCCAACTCGGAGGGAAAAGGGCCGCTGCCCACGCGAGTGCAATAGGCCTTGGTGATGCCCAGGATGTAGTGCAACATGCCAGGCCCCACACCGGCGCCGGCTGCAGCGTTCCCCGCCACGCAGTTACTGGATGTCACAAACGGGTAAGTGCCATGGTCCACATCAAGCAAGGTACCTTGCGCGCCTTCAAACAGCAGATTGGCGCCGGCGTGGTGTGCATCATTCAATTCGCGTGACACATCCGCCATCATCGGCTTGAGCAGCTCGGCGTGGCGCATGGCCTCGGCGTACACCGGCTCAAACAACACTTTGCCGCCGGCCATGTAGGGCGCCAAAGTAGCTCCAAAATCAAAGGCCGTAGAACCCAGATAGGTGGTCAGCACATGGTTGTGGAGGTCGAGCAACTCGCGCAGCTTAGCGGCAAAGCGCTCAGGGTACTTCAGGTCTTGCACGCGCAAGGCGCGCCGGGCGATCTTGTCTTCGTAGGCCGGGCCAATGCCGCGACCGGTGGTGCCGATTTTGACATTGCCACCCTTTTCACGCGCGGCTTCGCGCGCCACGTCCAGCGCGGCATGAAAGGGCAGAATCAGCGGGCAGGCTTCGCTGATGCGCAGGCGCGAGCGCAGTTCAACGCCCACTTTTTCCAGGCCCTCGATCTCCTCAAACAATTTGGCCGCCGACAGCACCACACCGTTACCGATATAGCACTTCACCCCCGGACGCATAATGCCGCTGGGAATCAGATGCAAGGCGGTTTTCGCGCCGTTGATGACCAACGTATGGCCAGCGTTGTGCCCACCCTGGAAGCGCACAACACCTTGAGCGCTTTCGGTAAGCCAGTCAACCAGCTTCCCCTTGCCCTCGTCACCCCATTGGGTGCCTACAACCACTACATTTCGACCGGTTTGTGTATGCATTGACGTGTTTCTTTAAATGGCAGTGACGCGCCAGGCAGCATCAAGCTGCACCAATTCACGGTCACATTGGAATTCATCGACTTCGCTTTCGTGGCCTGGCAAGACGCACACCACGGTTTCACCCGCCGCGCGTAGCCGGGCAATCGCTTCGCGCAAGGCCTGACCTTCACCCCAGGGCGCACGGATCGCAGCCCGCAGCCCGGCGGGACGCGCTACGGCAACCAAGGCCTTGATGTCTAGGCTAAAGCCCACAGCCGGGCGCTTGCGTCCGAACACCGAGCCCACTGCGTCATAACGGCCGCCGCGCACCACGGCATCCGGTGCACCGGCGGCGTAGACTGCAAAGCGTGCACCGCTGTAATACGCATATCCCCGCAAATCGGCCAAATCAAAAGACACGCTGGCGCCCTCCAGGTGGCTGGCCAGCCATTGGAGTTGGTCTAAAGCGGCGTGGATCGCAGGAAAGGGCGGCAGGACGCGACGCGCTTCCTCCAGAATGGTGACGTCGCCATACAGTTGCGTGAGTTGCTGCAGCGCGCGGCTAATGTCGGTTGGCGCGTTAGCGCTTAGTTGAGCTAAAGCACTGGCGTCCTTGGTGGCCAGCGCCGCATGCACCTCGGCGATTTGCTCGGGAGCAAGCGCGGCCTGGGCCAGCAAGGCATTCACGATACGCACATCGCCCAAGTCCACCATGAGTCCACCCACGTGCGCCGCGCGCAGGCTGTCGAGCGCGAGTTCCAAGATTTCCAGATCGGCTTCCAAGCCAGCGTGGCCGTAAATTTCTGCGCCCAACTGCAAGGGTTCGCGGCTGGCGTGCGGTGCAGCCGGGCGGGTGTGCAACACCGGGCCGCAGTACGACAGGCGAGCGACGCCCGTGCGGTTTAGCAAATGGGCGTCAATGCGTGCCACCTGCGGCGTGCTGTCGGCGCGCAGGCCCATCATGCGGCCTGAGATTTGATCCACCAGTTTGAAGGTTTGCAGCCCCAGCGCCTCGCCGGTGCCCGTCAGCAGCGACTCCAGGTGCTCCAGCAAGGGCGGCATGACGAGTTCATAGCCATAGCAGCGCGCCATGTCCAGCAAATTGCGTCGGATTTCTTCGATGTGGCGCGCCTCGGACGGCAGCACATCGGCAATGTGATCCGGAAGGACCCAAGCGGACATGGAATAAGGGGCTTTGTTAAAACACCGATTTTACCGGTCTAGCCACCGGAAAAAGGCGGGCGCGCCCGAGAAATCAGGCACCGCGCATAACGCCTTACTTATTTGCGCCGCCCACGGTTGCACCGCCGCCTCGGAATGCCTTGAAAAATTCGCTGGATGACGGATCAACCACCATCACGTCGCTCTTGTTAGCAAAACTGCTTTTGTACGCCTCTAGGCTGCGGTAGAACTGGGCGAATTGCGGGTCACGGTTGAACGCCTCGGCATAAATGCGCGCGGCCTCGGCATCGCCCTCGCCTTTTATCTTCTGCGCGTCTCGGTAGGCGTTAGCAATCGTCACCTCGCGCTGGCGGTCGGCATCGGCACGGATTTTTTCACCCTCGGCCGCACCCGTGGAGCGCAGCTCATTGGCCACACGTTTGCGCTCGGCCTCCATGCGGCGGTAAACCGACTCGGTAATGGCTTCCACATAGTCCACGCGGGTGATGCGCACGTCCACCACATCCACACCCCAGGGTTTGGCACCGCGCACCTTGGCTAACACTTCGGTTTTGACGTCCGCCATCAGCGCGTCGCGCTTCAAGGACAACAATTCCTTAACCGTGCGCTTGTTGATCGCTTCTTGGAAGGCGTTGCGCACCACCCGGTTGAGTTGGCTGGCGCCTGCGCCTTCATTCAAACCCACATTGCGGATGTAGTCCGACGGTTCAGAAATACGCCACCGCACGTACCAGTCGATCACCACGCGCTGCTTCTCGGCGGTAAGCATGGGTTCGGCATCGGTACTGTCGAGCGTAAGCAGGCGTTTGTCAATGTAGGAGACGTTTTGAAACGGTGGCGGAAGTTTCCAGTTCAGGCCCGGCTCAGTGATGACTTCCTTAATTTGCCCCAGGGCATAGACCACGCCAAACTGGCGTTGGTCGACCACAAACAGGGTAGAACTGGCCAGTGCCAAAAGCACCAACAACGACGATAAAACCAATCCGATACGGTTCATAGTGATCTCCTAACGCACATCGCGTTCACGGGTGCGAGCCGCATCGCGGCTGCGCGGGTCTGCAATGGCGGCTGCGGGAGCGGTGGGCGCCGGCGCAGCCGGTGTCAAAGCGCTTGAGCCAGAAGCAGTGTCACCCGGAACGCCGAGCTGCAAAATCTTCTCCAGCGGCAAGTTCAGCAAGGTCGCACCTTGGCGCGAGTCCACCAGCACCTTGGTCACATTGGCAAAAATTTGTTGCATGGTGTCGAGGTACATCCTGTCGCGCGTGACCTGGGGCGCTTTTTGATATTCGTTGTAAACCGAACGAAAACGCTGTGCGTCACCCTGGGCCTGGGCCACCACACGTGCTTTGTACGCATCTGCCTCCTCTTTCAGTCGCGAGGCGGAGCCCACGGCGCGCGGGATCACATCATTGGCATAGGCCTGAGCCTCATTTTTCGCTCGCTCACGCTCCTGACCAGCCTTGAGCACATCGTCGAAGGAAGCCTGCACCTGCTCGGGCGGACGCACGCCTCCTTGTTGCAAGTTGATACCAACCACTTCGACGCCGACCTTGTAGCGATCCAAAATCTCTTGCATCATGGCACGCACCTTGGGGCCAATCTGATCGCGGTCTTCCGACAAAGCGGCATCCATATTCATTTTGCCCAGCACCTCACGAACCGAAGTTTCAGCCGCCTGCACCACGGCATCAGCAGGGTTTTTGCTCTCAAACAAAAACGCCCGTGCGTCGTTCAAGCGGTACTGGACAGCAAACTTGATGTCCAAAATGTTCTCATCCTGCGTCAACATTGCCGATTCACGCAGGCCGGTGGCCTTGAGCACGTTGTCGCGGCCCACGTCGACCGATCGAATTTGGGTGACAAACACAAGCTCGTGGCGCTGAATGGGAAACGGAAGGCGCCAGTTAAATCCCGCACTGACGGTGGATTTGTAGCTCCCAAACTGGGTTATGACGGCTTGCTGCCCCTCTTGAACAATAAAAAAACCACTCCCAAGCCAGACCAACACCACCACCCCAGCAATGACGCCACCGCCAATACCGGCGTTCTTAAAGTCCGGCTGAAAACCGCCGCCGCCCGCCCCAGGTCTCTTGCCACCGGGTGGCCCTTTTGCACCACCGATCCAGCCATTCAGTTTGCGATTGAAATCGCGCCACAACTCGTCCAAATCCGGCGGACCCGACGCTGTACCGGGACGCCGGGGACTGCGTGGCCGTTCTTCCGGTGGCGGTGTTTCGGGCGGCGGATTGGCAGGGGGCTCGTTCTTGGAGCCTGCTGCAGGGTCGGTTTTGGCGTCGTCCGAGCGCCCCCAGCGGCTGTCGTTGAGGTTAAAAACCTCAAAAAAACGCCGCAGCAGACCACCAAAACTCACCATAGGATTAGAAGATTTCATTGATATACCTTGCGATAAGCACTTACCGATTGTCCACAATTACGAGTCAGCCTCAAAGAACCCGGGTTGATCAGGCACAAGAGCGGGGTCTGCCGGCGCCCGGGTCACTAATTGCGCAAGCATCCGGCGCAGCTCAGCGATCCCGGTGGAGTCTTTGGCGCTTACAAAAATCCGAGGCGTTTGCACGCCGTCAATCTCAAAGCTATCGTTCAATCTTCGGGGCAAATTGAGGCTGGGCATGGCGTCCATTTTGTTAAACACCAGAAGCTGGGGCACGTCTTGGGCACCGATCTCGTTCAATACGCGTTGAACCTGCTCGATTTGCAATAGGTAATCCGGGTTGGATGCATCAACGACGTGCATTAACAGGTCCGAATCTACCGCCTCTTGCAGGGTGGCCTGAAAAGCGTCGACCAAGCCGTGGGGCAGGTCGCGAATAAACCCCACTGTATCGGACAGCGAAACCGATCTCCCTGCGTCACCCAAGTAGAGCGCGCGGGTGGTGGTGTCCAGCGTAGCAAACAACTGGTCTGCGGCGTAAGCACGCGCTTTGACTAGGACATTAAATAACGTGGACTTTCCTGCGTTGGTGTAACCGATGATAGAGATGTTAAAAGCACCGAGCCGGTCGCGCTGCTTGCGCTGGGTTTGGCGCTGGCGCTTGACCTTGCTGAGCTGCTCTTGGGTTCGTTTGATAGTCGTGGCGATCATGCGGCGGTCCAACTCAATCTGCGTCTCACCCGGACCACCCCGGGTGCCTATACCACCGCGTTGGCG
>CAMDKE010000163.1 GCA_945901215.1 Comamonas sp. lk | reverse complement strand
CGGCATCCGGGCGGCTATGAACAACCAGCGCGCCGGCTTGGTGGACAACTGGCTGCGCCACGTGCAAGACGTGCGCGACGCGCATGAAGACTTTCTGGCCAGCCTGCCCGAGGTCCACAGGGTGGACGCGCTGGTGGAACTCAATGTGCTGGAACAAGCCCGCAACGTCTGCCGCACCACGGTGGTGGCCGACGCCTGGCAGCGCGGGCAATCGGTGGTGGTGCACGGTTGGGTCTACGGCCTGCACAACGGGCTTTTGCAGGACATGTGCATTACTGCGGCCAGCGGCGACGAAGTGACACCTGCCTATGCGCGCGCACTCGAGGCTTTGAGCCAGCGCTGGGCGGCGCGCCTGACAAACCCCTGAGCGGAGCCTTTGTCTATGTTTCCCACCCGCCTGGACTCCACGGTCGCCTACGACATTGCCAAGGCGATGATGGACGGCTTTAACCGCCACTACCGCCTGTTTCGCACCGAGTCGGCGCGCGCCAAGCACCGATTCGAGACGGCCGACTGGCACGGCCAGCAGCGCGCGCAGCGCGAGCGCATCGAGTTTTATGACCTGCGGGTGCTCGAATGCTCCAACCGCCTGGAGCGTGAATTCAAGGCCGGCGAGCAGCCCATGGAGGTGTGGCAGCAGATCAAGCTGCATTACATCGGCCTGTTGGTAGACCACCACCAGCCCGAGCTGGCCGAGACCTTTTTCAACTCGGTCACCACCAAAATCCTGCACCGGGCCTATTTCCAAAACGACTTTATCTTTGTGCGCCCTGCTGTCAGCACCGAGTACATCGAAGACACCGAGGCGCAGTCGCGCCCCACCTACCGCTCCTATTACCCGAGCCTGGACACCATGGGCGAGGTACTGTTGCGCATGTTGCAAGACTTTGACCTGCGCCTGGGCTTTGACAACCTGGCGCGCGACGCCGCCTTGGTGGCAGCGGCCATGCAGCAACGCCTGGGCGACGCCAAGCTGCGGGCCAACTTTCAGATCCAGGTACTGTCAGGCCTGTTTTTTCGCAACAAGGGCTGCTACGTGGTGGGTAAGCTGATCAACGGCTTTAATGAATTCCCCTTCGCCTTGCCGGTGCTGCACAACAAGGCCGGGCTGCTGGTCATCGACGCAGCCTTGTTTGGCGAAGAAGATTTGTTGATGCTGTTTAGTTTCGCGCGCGCCTACTTCATGGTGGACATGGAGGTGCCGTCGGCCTATGTGCAATTTTTGCGCAGCATGATGCCGCGCAAGCCGCGCAACGAAATTTACAACGCGCTGGGCTTGGCTAAGCAAGGCAAAACCCTGTTTTACCGCGACTTTTTGCACCACCTGCGCCATTCCACCGACAAGTTCCGCATCGCCCCCGGTATCAAAGGCATGGTGATGCTGGTGTTTGACCTGCCCAGTTTTCCTTATGTGTTCAAGGTCATCAAGGATTTTTACCCGCCACCCAAAGACACTTCGCGCGAGCAGATCAAAGGCAAGTATTTGCTGGTCAAGCAGCACGACCGGGTTGGCCGCATGGCCGATACGCTGGAATACAGCGAAGTCGGCTTTCCCCGCGACCGCTTTGACGATGAGTTGATCGCCGAAATTGAAAAATTCGCCCCTAGCCAGTTGCAAATCAGCGACCTCGACGGCGACGGCACGCAAGAGGTGGTGATTAAGCACGTCTACATCGAGCGGCGCATGATTCCACTCAATATTTTCCTGCAAGAGGCCTTTGACGCCGGTGGCGCCAACCCGGCTGATGCCTCGCCCGAGGCGGCTCGGGCGCGCGAGCAGATCGAGCGCGGTGTGCTGGAGTACGGCAACGCCATCAAAGACCTGGTGGCAGCCAACATCTTCCCCGGCGACATGTTGTGGAAGAACTTTGGCATCACCCGCCACGGCAAGGTGGTGTTTTACGACTACGACGAGATCGAATACATCACCGATTGCAACTTCCGCCAGGTGCCCGCACCACGCAACGAAGAAGACGAAATGTCCGGAGAAGTTTGGTACACCGTCGGCCCCAAAGACGTGTTTCCCGAGACCTTTGCCCCGTTTTTGCTGGGCAACCCGGCGGTTCGCAGCGTGTTCATGAAGCACCATAGTGACTTGCTGGATGCGGTCTTTTGGCAAGGCCACAAAGACCGCATTGCTGCAGGCCACGTGCACGACGTGTTTCCCTATGACCGCGACAAGCGGTTCCCCCGCGCCTGACGGCGCCCCATTTTTAGGAGAATTTTCCATGCAGGACCCCATCGTTATCGTCAGCGCCGTCCGCACGCCCATGGGCGCGTTTCAGGGCGACTTTTCCAGCCTCGCCGCCCATGACTTGGGTGGTGCGGCCATCAAAGCGGCCATGGAGCGCGCGGGCGTAGACCCGGCGCTGGTGGACGAAGTGCTGTTTGGCAACTGCCTGATGGCCGGCCAGGGCCAGGCCCCGGCGCGCCAGGCGGCGTTCAAGGGCGGCTTGCCCATCAGCGCGGGCGCGGTCACGCTGTCCAAGATGTGTGGCTCGGGCATGCGCGCGGCCATGTTTGCGCACGACATGCTGGCTGCGGGCAGCGCCGACGTGCTGGTGGCCGGTGGCATGGAAAGCATGACCAACGCCCCTTATTTGCTGCCCAAAGCGCGCGGCGGCTACCGCATTGGCCACGACCGCATTTTTGACCACATGATGCTCGACGGCCTGGAAGATGCGTACGAGGCCGGCCGCTCCATGGGCACCTTTGGCGAAGACTGCGCCGCCAAATTCGGCTTTACCCGAGCCCAGCAAGACGCGTTTGCCACCGCCAGCGTGCAGCGCGCCCAGGCCGCCACGCAGTCGGGCGCGTTTGCCGCCGAGATCACACCGGTCACCGTCAAAACCCGCGCGGGCGAGAGCGTGATCTCGATTGACGAAGGCCCGGGCAAAGTCAAGCTTGACAAGATTCCCACACTCAAGGCCGCGTTCAAAAAAGACGGCACCATCACGGCCGCCAGCAGCTCCAGCATCAACGACGGCGCTGCTGCGCTGGTGATGATGCGTGCCTCCACCGCCGCCAAACTAGGCTGCAAGCCGCTGGCCAAAATCGTCAGCCACGCGGTGCACGCGCAAGAACCCAACTGGTTTGCCACCGCACCCGTGGGTGCGGTGAACAAGGCGCTGGCAAAAGCTGGCTGGGCGCTTAAAGACGTGGACTTGTGGGAAGTCAACGAAGCCTTTGCCGTGGTGCCCATGGCGCTGATGCACGACTTGCAAATCAGCCACGACATCGTCAACGTCAACGGCGGCGCCTGCGCCCTGGGTCACCCGATTGGCGCGTCCGGCGCGCGCATCATGGTCACGCTGATCCATGCGCTCAAAGCGCGTGGCCTGACAAAAGGCGTGGCTACTTTGTGTATTGGTGGGGGTGAGGCCACGGCTGTGGCGCTGGAAATGCTGTAAGCACACCCCTGCGCCAAAGTTCTTTTCTTTTTTCGGCTCACCCCTAGGCCCCATGCTGTTAACCCCCGACCAAGAATCCGTACGCGACGCGGTGCGTGCTTTTGCCCAAGCCGAGCTGTGGCCGCACGCCGCGCGCTGGGACAAGGAACACACCTTTCCCAAAGCGGCGCACCAAGGCCTGGCCGCGCTGGGCGCCTATGGCATTTGCGTGCCTGAAGAGTTTGGCGGCGCGCAGATGGACTATTTGACGCTGGCCGTGGTGCTGGAAGAAATTGCCGCCGGCGACGGCGGCACCAGCACGGTGATCAGCGTGACCAACTGCCCGGTCAACGCCATATTGCTGCGCTACGGCAACGCAGCGCAAATGAAGCAGTGGCTCACGCCCCTGGCCCAAGGCGAGATGCTGGGTGCGTTTTGCCTGACTGAGCCGCACGTGGGCTCGGACGCGTCTAGCCTGCGCACCACGGCGGTGAAGGACGGGGATGAATACGTGATCAACGGCGTCAAGCAGTTCATCACCAGCGGCAAAAACGGCGACGTGGCCATCGTGATTGCCGTCACCGACAAGGGCGCAGGCAAGCGCGGCATGAGCGCTTTTTTGGTGCCCACCAAGGCGCCGGGTTATGTGGTGGCGCGCCTCGAAGACAAGCTGGGCCAGCACAGCAGCGACACGGCGCAAATCAACTTTGACAACTGCCGCATCCCGGCCGAGAACCTGATCGGCAAAGAGGGCGAGGGCTATGGCATCGCCCTGGGCGGGCTAGAAGGCGGGCGCATCGGCATTGCCGCGCAAAGCGTGGGCATGGCGCGCAGCGCCTTTGAGGTGGCGCTGGCCTATTCCAAAGACCGCCAAAGCTTTGGCCAGCCCATCTTTAACCACCAGGCGGTGGGCTTTCGCTTAGCAGACTGCGCCACGCAAATCGAGGCCGCCCGCCAGCTCATCTGGCACGCTGCCGCCCTGCGCGACGCCGGGCGCCCTTGCCTGAAAGAAGCCGCCATGGCCAAACTGTTTGCCAGCGAAATGGCCGAACAAGTCTGCAGCGCCGCCATCCAAACCCTGGGCGGCTATGGCTATGTGAGCGACTTCCCCGTAGAGCGCATTTACCGCGATGTGCGCGTGTGCCAGATTTATGAGGGCACGAGTGATGTGCAGAAGATCATTATTCAGCGGGGGCTTTAGGGCGCGCTGCGCGCAAGCCCGCGCAGTGATTTAACGAAAGTTAGTGTGCCAGCATGCTGAGCGCATCCAGCGGGCTGGTGGCGCCCCCGGCGGCGACCTTGAGCACGTGGGTGTAAATCATGGTGGTGGATACATCGCTGTGGCCCAGCAGCTCTTGCACCGTGCGAATGTCGGTGCCCGCTTGCAGTAAATGGGTGGCAAAGCTGTGGCGTAGGGTGTGTACCGAAACCGGCTTGTGAATCTGCGCCGCTGCGCAAGCCAGCTTGATGGCGCGCTGCAAGCGTTCCTCGTACAAATGATGCCGGCGCTCAATGCGTGAACGTGGGTCAATAGACAACTTGGGCGACGGAAACACCCAAAACCATCCCCATCGTTGCCCCAAGCCTGGGTATTTGGTCGCCAATGCATCGGGTACTTCAACACCAGGTTGCTGATGCTGCCGGTCATGCTCCCACAGCGTGCGCGCCTGCGCCATTTGCGAACGCAAGGCCACTTCAAGAGATTGCGGCAACATCACTGCACGGTCTTTGCCGCCCTTGCCATCACGCACAATCAGAACCCGCTGATCGAAGTCCACATCTTTCACCCGCAGGCGCAGCCCTTCGTTGAGTCGCATGCCGGTGCCGTACAAGAGCTTGGCCAGCAACAGCTCAACCCCGGTCATTGCCCCCAGCACAGCCGCCACCTCAGTCACGGTCAATACCGATGGAATACGCCTCGGGCGCGTGGGGCGCTGCACGTCGTCAAGCCAAGGCAACTTCACCCCTAGAACCTCTCGGTACAAAAATAGCAGGGCACTGAGCGCCTGGTTATGGGTGGATACCGACACATTGCGTTGGGTGGTAAGCATAGTCAAAAACTGCCTAACCTCCGCTGCGCCCAACTCACGCGGATGGCGCACTTGGCCGTTACGGCCATGCCATCGAACAAAAAATTTCACCCAATACAGGTATGCCTCTTCGGTACGCAAGCTATAGTGTTTGTACCGTAGAACTTCCCGAAGCTGATCCAGCAAGCGGGGCGATTGGGGAATATGGGTGACGGGTTTGGAGGACATCATGAATACTGTAATTACATCCAGTTTATGCATGCCAAAGCAAAAAACAAGTGGCGTTGCGCAACTTTTCGCTGTTTCGATCAAACCGGCCTGCCCAGCTTATTTTGTCGTCTAGCTTGGGAATCCCAAGATATGCGCTCGGCTACATTACGTTAGGCCGCAGAATCAAATGCCGCGCTTCACCCAGTCCCCGTTCTTATGTTCACTCTTTGGAGTGTGGCTGGTGCTTACGCTCTTGGTCCTGTGGGCTGGACTACACGCAGGGCCACAATCCGGAGGCGAAGTGCACTTCCAGATGTTCCTTCTAGGGTTGCCCAGCAGTGTTGCAGTCTCAGCACTTCTCAACGTGCTGGACTACCCCCTTAGATGGTTACCACCTGGCCTGCACGCGTTGGAAGTCTGGGCTCCCTTCTTCGTGGCTGGAACTCTCCAGTTCGGGATAGTCTTGTGGGCTGCAAATCTGTATCGAATGCGGAAGAGAAGTTGGAACTAAGATCCAAGTGGTGTATGGTTCCATTGCTTCTACACTCGCCCCCACCTATCTCATCGCGTGACCGCAAGACTTTAGTCACTACGCGCGTCTACAAGCACTCTACACTGCGGCCTAACGAGTAAGGTTAGATCGTGCGAAGCCACGATCTGAACCGGTTGTTGGACGAGCCCGGCCCCGTAGCGACCTCTTTCTGAAATTATCTTTTGCGCCCCATCACCTGCAATGGGCCTTGGGGTGAGCCAAGTCCGGCAGTG
>CAMDKE010000162.1 GCA_945901215.1 Comamonas sp. lk | reverse complement strand
TTCGCATGCACCAAGAAAAATTCTTTCCGCAGCGCGTCTACGGAACCGCACTGCACAACCCCGACTTTGTGGCCCTGGCCCGCGCATTTGGCGCCCATGGCTTGCGCGTCGACCAACCCGCCGCGCTGGTGCACGCGGTGCTTCAAGGTTTCAAAGCCGACCGCCCTACCCTGATCCATGTGCTTACCAACCCCGAGCAGATCAGTGCGGGATCCACCTTGAGCGGCATCCGCGCACGTGCGATGGCCCCAGGCAGCTAATGCCCTCGGACCACGGTCGCCGCGCTGCGCTCCCGGGGCTCGCCCCACGTTGTCCGCGCGAATGGTCTAAAACAAAAATCCGGTGGAGAGCACCTGCTCGGACATCCAAATCGTCTGGTCCGCCGTACCCATGTAAACCGGTACGCCACGCAGCACGCCGTAGGCCAATTTGGAGGTCAGTTCGAGGTAGATCGACTTGTATACGGTGTAGCGCACACCGACTTCCACACCGGCTGTCCAGCCATTGACTTGCCACCAATCGTTGCTCGCGAAGCAGCATACGTTTTGGTTTTTGGGCCCGACCTGGTTTGCGCGGCCAAAAATCGTATTGTCCGCGTGCGGCAACAAAATACCTGCACCAACGCGGCTGATCAATTGCAAATCTCCGGGCTGCTTTTCCGGTCCCGCGAGGTGGTGCAACCACACTGCATTGATCATCAGATGGTTTAGACCGTTGTGCAGCGCATAAGTGAAGTTTTGCGCATCGAGCACCATGTTCGTGTTGACGGCTTCGTTATTGATGGTTCCGGTCACTGCCGCCGTCTGGTTGAGATTGGTGTTGTATTTACTGTGGTCTAGCGAAAACTCGATGGCGAAGGTTTTCTCCGGGTTCATGAACCGGCCAATACGGATATTCTCTTGGGGAGTGGTGAAATCCAGGTTCGTAATCGAGTCAATGGTCTCCTGAAAGCTGGCCGGATAGTCACTGGCCGCAGCCTTGTGGACCGTGAAATCATTTCCCAAAGTGGGCTGGGAAACGTGGATGTCCGAGGGCGCATATTGCTGGCGGCTATAACCCCACGAAAAGTACCAGTTGCCTTCTTGACCGAGAGCGCGATCAAAGTTTGCCTTCACGGAAGTGTTGGCAGCAGGTGTCTCGGGGTTTGCAGAGGGAGTCGTTGTGCTACTTTGGGCCAGCACTGCTGACGATGCGGTTGCCATGAGCACTGCGGCGCATAGCAATTGCTTTATGAAGCGTTTTGTCATTTTTGGGGATAAATAAGCGGGTGGCCGGTCCACTGATCATAAACCGCAGGGCCCTCACCACCGGGCGCAACCCGGACAGCGGCCTCGCTTTCATCGCGAATGCGTTGACCTACATCAAAACAGGGTTCCCCGCCCTGCGTGAGGGGCGTGTTTACCGCCCCAGATCTTTGGCGCTGACGCCGGCAATGCCCCAATTGGTTTTCGGCACGTCTTGGATTAAGACACGCACGGTGTTGACCGGAGCGCCCACCGCCTCAACCAGAGCCTGGGTGACTTTTTCAATAACGGCACGCTTTTGCTCTTCGGTACGGCCTTCGAGCATGTAAATCTGGGCAAATGGCATAGGAACTCTCCGTTGGAAATAGATGTGTTTTTACACAAAACGCAGGCTGGTGCTGCCCATGCCCTGAACGCGCAGGGTGACGTTGTCGCCGGCTTGTACGGATACAGCCTCAGTAATGCCGCCCGACAAAATCAGGCTGCCTGCCGGAATGCACTGGCCGCGTGCGCCCAGGTGGTTGGCCAGCATGGCAATGGCCGCTGCCGGATGGCCCAGCACCGCCGCACCGGCGCCAAAGGCCACAGGCAGACCGTTCTTCTCGAGCACGATGCCCACGGTGCGCAGGTCCACGCCCGAGACGCCCATGGGCTGGCCGCCCACCACAAAGCGCACGGCCGAGGTGTTGTCGGCCACCACGCTTTTCAGGTCAAACTTGAAGTCGCGGTAGCGGCTGTCGATCACCTCAATGCCAGGCATCACAAAGTCGGTAGCGGCCAGCACGCTGCCGATGTGGCAGCCCGGACCGCGCAGCTCGGTTTTGGTGACAAAGGCAATTTCGGGCTCGACCTTGGGGTGGATCAGCTCGCTCATGCGGCATTCGCCACCGTCGGGCACCGCGTAGTAGTCGGCCATGAAGCCAAAGACGGGCGTGCTCACGCCCATTTGCTTCATCTTGGCGTGTGAGGTCAGGCCAGCTTTGAGGCCGACGATGCGCGAACCGCGCGCAACTTTTCGCCTGCGCAACTCGTCCTGGATGGCATAGGCGTCGTCCCAGTCCATGTCCGGGTATTCGTCGGTGATCTTGGTGGTGTCCTGCGCCTGCAGTTCACAGTTTTCCAGCCGTTCGGCCAATGCGGCAATGGTGGCGAGGTCGAGTTTCATGCGGCTGCTTTCTGGGTGGTGTTGCACTTGCGGGACATGGTCATGGCGGTGTCTTCAATCATGTCTTCCTGGCCGCCGACCATGCCACGGCGGCCGAGTTCGACCAGCAGGTCGCGCGAGGGGACGCCGTACTTGGCGCCTGCGCGCTTGGCAAACAGCAAGAAGCTGGAATACACGCCGGCATAACCCAGGGTGAGCGAGTCGCGGTCGATGCGGATGATGTGGTCCATGATGGGCACGACCAGGTCTTCGGCCACGTCCTGGATCTTGAACACGTCCACGCCGGTTTCAATGCCCATGCGCGCGCACACGGCAATCAACACTTCCATCGGCGTGTTGCCCGCGCCAGCGCCCAGGCCTGCGGCAGCTGCGTCAATGCGGTTGGCGCCTGCGGCCACAGCGGCAAGCGAATTCGCAATGCCCATGGCCATATTGTGGTGGCCGTGAAAACCCAGTTCGGTCTCGGGATTGATGGCATCGCGCACCGCCGACAAGCGGGCGGTCACATCGTCGGGCAGCATGTAGCCAGCCGAGTCGGTGACGTAAATGCAGTTGGCGCCATAGCTTTGCATGAGCAGCGCCTGGCTGACCAGCTTCTCGGGGCTGGCCATGTGCGCCATCATCAGGAAGCCCACGGTGTCCAGGCCCAGCGCGCGTGCCTTGCTGATGTGCTGCTCCGAGACGTCGGCCTCGGTGCAATGGGTGGCCACGCGGATGGTGCCCACGCCCAGGTCTTTGGCCATAAGCAGGTGGTCCACGGTGCCTATGCCCGGAATCAGCAGGGCCGAGACCTTGGCCTGCTTCATCAATGGAATCACGGCGCCCAGGTATTCCTCGTCCGTGTGGGCGGGAAAGCCGTAGTTGACCGAACTACCGCCCAGGCCGTCGCCGTGGGTGACTTCGATCAGCGGCACGCCAGCGGCGTCCAGGCCGCAGGCGATGCTCTTCATTTGGTCGAGCGTCATCAAATGGCGCTTGGGGTGCATGCCGTCGCGCAGCGTCATGTCGTGGACGGTGATTTTTTTACCTTGCAGTGTCATGGTGGTTCTCGGTGGGGTTCAGGCGAGTGCGGGCTCGGCGCTGTTGTGCAGGGTGAGGCGGCCGGCAATGATTTCTTCGGCAAACATCTCGGCGGTGCGGGCGGCCGCAGCGGTCATGATGTCGAGGTTGCCTGCGTACTTGGGCAGGTAGTCGCCCAGGCCCTCGACTTCGAGGAATACCGACACCCGGTTGCCATCAAACACCGGGCCGTTGACCAGGCGGTAGCCGGGCACGTACTTTTGCACCTCGGCGAGCATCTGGTGGATGGAGGCGGTGATTTTTTCCTGGTCGGGCGTGGTCTCGGTCAGGCAATGCACGGTGTCGCGCATCATCAACGGTGGCTCGGCCGGGTTGATGATGATGATGGCCTTGCCCTTCTTGGCGCCACCGACTTTCTCCACCGCACCGGCCGTGGTGCGGGTGAATTCGTCAATGTTCTTGCGCGTGCCCGGACCCACCGAGCGGCTCGATACCGTGGCGACAATCTCACCATAAGCCACCGCTTGCACCCGGCTGACCGCTGCGACCATGGGAATGGTGGCCTGGCCGCCGCAGGTGACCATGTTGACGTTCATCTCGCCCTTGCCCAGTTGCTCCATCAGGTTGACCGGTGGCACGCAAAACGGGCCGATGGCCGCTGGAGTCAGGTCAATCATGAGCACGCCCAGGGCATTGAGCTTGCGAGAGTTTTCGGCGTGCACGTAGGCGCTGGTGGCGTCAAAGGCGATTTGCACACCGTCGGCCAACACGTGGGGCAGCAAGCCGTCCACGCCCTCGGCGGTGGTCTTGATGCCCATTTCGCGGGCACGTTTAAGGCCGTCGGACTCGGGGTCAATGCCCACCATCCACAGCGGCTCGAGCACCGGGCTGCGTTGCAACTTGGCCAGCAGGTCGGTGCCGATGTTGCCGGGCCCGATCAGGGCGCATTTGATTTTTTTCATGACGACTCTGTAAGTTAAAAGCTAAATAAGGGAGCGCAGCTCATTTGACGATGCAACTCAAACAAAGCGCACCGAGCAGCTGCCCAGGCCGCCGATGGAGACGCGGAAGTTGTCGCCTGCCTTGGCCGGGTGCATGGCAGCCAGCGCGCCCGAGAGAATGACTTCGCCAGCCTTGAGGCCAATGCCCAAGCGCCCCATGGTGTTGGCCAGCCATGCGACCGAATTCACCGGTGAGCCCAAAGCAGCAGCGCCAGCGCCGGTGCCAATGATGTCGCCGTTCTTCTCCAGCACCATGCCGCAGGTGGACAAATCCACCCTGCGCGGATCGACCGCACAGTCGCCCAGCACAAACACGCCACAGGAGGCGTTGTCAGCCACGGTGTCCTGAATTTTGATCTTCCAGTCGCGGATGCGCGAGTCCACAATTTCAAAGCAAGGCATCACGCACTCGGTGGCGGCCAGCACGTCGGCGTTGCTGATGCCGGGGCCCATCAGGTCTTTTTTCAGGATGAAGGCAATCTCACCCTCGGCTTTGGGCTGGATCAGGGTGCGGGTGTCGATCGACTGGCCTTCGTTGTAAATCATGCCGTCGAGCAGGTAGCCAAAGTCGGGCTGGTAGACGCCCAGCATATTCATCACCGCAGCCGAGGTGACGCCGATCTTCTTGCCCACCACGCGCTCGCCGGCCAGCAGGCGGCGCGAGAGCATGCGCTGCTGGATGTGGTACGCGTTTTCGATGGTGATGTCGGGGTAGCGGGTGGTCAGCGGTTCAACCACGGTCTGGGTCGACATGGCGTGGTAGAGCTCGTCGCCCAGGGTTTCGATCAGTGATGTTTGCATGGGGTTGGAGGTCCTGCGGGTGGTAGGTAATTCGGGGATGGGCCGCGTGTCAAGCGGCGGCGGCGTCAGCTTCAGCGAAGAAGTTTTCCAGCAACTGGGCAAAGCGGGCCGCGTGTTCAATCTGCGTCCAATGGCCGCACTGGCCAAACACGTGTAACTGCGAGCGCGGAATTTGCTGCGCCAGCGCCAGCGAGGTGGCTACGGGAATGACCGCGTCCTCGCGCCCATGCACCACCAGCGTGGGGTGCGGCAAGGCGCGGATGGCGTGCTCCGGGCTGACCATGGCGTCGACCCAGCGCTGGCGCGGGGCCGGAAACATGGCGCCAAAGGACTCCTGAAAGCCCGGTTGGATGCTGGCCTGGTAGCGCAGCTGCGCCAGTTCGTCGGTGACGCGGCTGCGGTCGAAGGCAAAGACGTCCAGCAAGCGGCGCATATTGTCCAGTGACGGCGTATAGCCCCAGGCCGCTTCCAGCCCCGGTGTGATGTCAAAGGGCACACCCACGCTGCCCATGAGCACCAGGCGGCGCACCCGCTTAGGGTGGGCGATGGCCAAGGCCAGCGCCAGCGCGCCGCCAAAAGAGTTGCCGACCACGTCGGTCTGCTCCAGCTCCAAGGCGTCCAGCACGTCGACGGCTTGCTGCACCCAGGCGTCCATGCGGTAGTGCGCGTTGTTGCCAGCGTCGGCCGGGCGGTCGGTATAGCCAAAGCCAAACAGGTCCGGGGCTGCGACGCGCCGACCCTTGGACAGAACCGGCAACAAAAGCCGCCAGTTGGCCCACGCGCTGACCCCTGCGCCGGAACCATGCAAGAGCAGCACCGGCGGGCCGCTGCCCTGGTCGTGCACATTGCTAAAGAAGGCGCCGGTGCGAACGCGCTTACCGATTTCGGGATTGCTGGATTGGGTCATGGTCTGCCTTTAGAGTTTGATGCAGACGTTGCGCAGCTCGGTGTAAAACTCCAGCGAATGCACGCCGCCTTCGCGGCCAATGCCTGAGCCCTTGGCGCCGCCAAAGGCGGTGCGCAGGTCGCGCAGGAACCAGCTGTTGACCCAGCAAATACCCACCTCCACCCGCTTGGCCACGCGGTGGGCGCAGCCCAAGTTTTCGGTCCAGACGGTGGTAGCCAGGCCGTAGTCGGTGGCGTTGGCCAGGGCAATCACCTCTTCTTCGGTGTCAAAGGGCGCGATATGGCAGCAGGGGCCAAACACCTCTTCGCGCACCACGGCCGCGCTCTCG
>CAMDKE010000161.1 GCA_945901215.1 Comamonas sp. lk | reverse complement strand
GCGTTCTGGCACGAGACATCAGCATCACCGCGCACGAGACGCGAGACACCAGTATCCAGAACCACATTCAAGGGCAGATCGAAGCCATCGCAGATGACTCGCATCCATCGCAGGCCCTGGTTCGCATCCGCTGCGGCGAGTCGATTTTGTTGGGACGTGTCACCAAAAGGGCGATCGACGCATTGAACGTGGGTGTTGGCGATGCCATTTGGGCGCAAGTAAAGTCGGTTGCCGTGATTGAATAGGCAAACGCCTTTTGTTTATCACGTGCAGATTTTGCCCAGCCAAGCCCTCTACAGCAGCTGATTTGCCGTCGCGTCCTGGCTATCTCCTGCCTGCTAACAAAAACTGTTCTGCACGGGCCAGATCGTAAACGGTGTCCACGTCAAGAATGCAGCCGACATCATCGACTTCAAGCAGCCTGGCGCCGTACTTTTTTGTGACCGAGGCGGCGCCTACATCGCCACTGAGCTGCAGCAAATCATCCCGGCAAGCGCTCGAGAAGCCAACGGGGTGGCCTTTTTGGCCTTGGCACATTGGCACCACAACCGTATGGCGTTGCAGGCTGTGGGCCACTTCCAGCAGAGTTTGGGCTTGCACCAAAGGCAAGTCACCGGGCAGCACCAGCCAGCCTGCAGCGCCCACCGTGGCGCGAACCCCGTTTGCGATGCTGTCGCCCATGCCGGCGGATTCGCCCTCCACCAAGTGCACGGCCAGGCCGCTGGCGCGCGCGGTTTGTAGCGTGTGGCTCAGCACCGGCTGACCTGCAAGCAGGGCGCGCAGTTTGTGGGTACTACCACCCGACGCCAAAAAGCGCTCCCCACGCCCGCAGGCCAGAACGATCACAACCGGAAGATGCGTGGAGTCCAAGCTCAATTTCCCCACTCAGTAATGCGGTGGCAGCTCATCGCGCAGATTGCGCTGCGCCGGAGCCTGGGGATCAGAAGCTTGCTGGCGTAAATGCAGCACTTCACTGATCAGCGCGTTGATTTGCGTTTGCTGGCGGATGACGATCTGGTCGAGTTTGTCGAGCAGGTCTTCGGCAAAGCTAGCCTTGATTTCGAGCTCCGTCAGGCGCCGTGTGGCGTCGTCGGGAGCGCTGGATGGTGTGGGGGTCATGGTTGCGGTCTGGTTTGGTATGCGAATTGTCGCCCCATACGACGATGACAACGCCGTGCCAGCAAAGCGTGTCGCAAAGCGCTGGGTGAGCGACCTTAGAATCCAAGCGACCTAGAGTTCCCTTTTTGAAATACCGGAGATTTGCGCAGTGAACAAAATTTTCCCCAGCGCCGCCGCGGCGCTTGAAGGCATCGTGCACGACAACCAACTGATCGCCGTGGGCGGTTTTGGCCTGTGCGGCATCCCTGAGGCCTTGATTGACGCACTGCGCAGCAGCGGCGTGCAAAACCTGACCGCCATTTCCAACAACGCCGGCGTGGACGGTTTTGGCCTGGGCAAGCTCTTGGAGACGCGCCAGATCAAGAAAATGATTTCCAGCTACGTAGGCGAAAACAAAGAGTTTGAGCGCCAGTATCTGGCGGGCGAGCTGGCCCTTGAGTTCACGCCCCAAGGCACGCTGGCCGAAAAGCTGCGCGCCGGTGGCGCGGGCATTCCGGCGTTTTTCACCAAAACCGGCGTGGGCACCATCGTGGCCGACGGCAAAGAGCTACGCGAATTTGACGGTGAAACCTATGTCATGGAGCGCGCCCTGGTGCCTGACGTGGCCCTGGTCAAGGCGCACCGGGCCGACAAATCGGGCAATTTGCAGTTCCGCTTTACCGCGCGCAACTTCAACCCGGCGGTGGCCATGGCGGGCAAGATCACGGTGGTGGAAGTGGAAGAGATTGTGGAGACCGGCGAAATTGCCCCCGACCAAGTGCATTTGCCCGGCATTTACGTGCACCGCCTGGTACTTAACGCCACGCCGGAAAAGCGGATCGAAAAACGCACCATCACCGAAACCTCAGGAGTTTGACCATGAGCTGGAACCAAGACCAAATGGCTGCACGCGCGGCCCAAGAGCTGGAAGACGGTTTTTACGTCAACCTCGGCATCGGTATTCCGACTCTGGTGGCCAACCATGTGCCCGCCGACAAAGAGGTGTGGTTGCAAAGCGAAAACGGCATGCTCGGCATCGGCCCGTTTCCCATTGACTCGGAGGTAGACGCCGACCTGATTAACGCGGGCAAGCAAACCGTCACCACCATCAAGGGATCGAGCATTTTCGGCAGCCACGAGAGCTTTGCCATGATTCGCGGCGGCAAGATCAACCTGAGCATTTTGGGCGCAATGCAGGTGAGCGAACACGGCGACCTGGCGAACTGGATGATTCCGGGCAAGATGGTCAAGGGCATGGGCGGCGCCATGGACTTGGTGGCGGGCGTGAAGCGTGTCATCGTGCTGATGGAGCATGTGGCCAAAAAGAAAGACGGCACCATCGACCTGAAGATATTGCCCCAATGCACCTTGCCTCTGACCGGCGTGGGCGTGGTGGACCGCATCATTACTGATCTGGCGGTCATGGACGTGACGCCCCAGGGTCTCAAAGTGGTGGAGATGGCGCCCGGCGTGACGCTGGACGCACTGCAGGAAAAGACGGGCGTGAAACTCGTTTAAGAGCTGATGGCGCACTGACAACTTAACGGGGCCTACCCATAGATGTTCCTGCGCAAAACCAGGACGGCGGCGATGAAACAGCACTGGAATGTGGTGTGCCGCTGGTGCCTGGGTGCTGCGCTCGCCCTGGGATTGGGCTGCGCCGCAGCCCAAGACCTTGTCAGTGAACGCGCGTATTTTGAGGATCCCTCGGGGAAAATGGAATTGGCGCAAGTCATCGCCCACGCGCCCCGGCGAAATTTTGGCGGTATTGAAAAACATTTCGCGCCGCTACCAGAGCGAAGTTGCGGCGGAGGTGGTTTGGAAATTGGATGTCTCGCGCTATCTCTTAACGTCAACGCACGGACATAGCGCGGGCTTGACGAATTCTGAGGTCAGGCTGTTGCGGGAACTGGCCATTTCCAGCGACTGTGTTCCCCATGGGCAGCTGATGGCGCTGTTTGGTGACGAGATGGTTGATGAAAAAACCATCAAGGCTCGGATTGAGGTGCTGGTAAGTCGCCTGCGCGTCAAACTGCGCGCTCTGGGCTCTGAGCCCTTGGATATTCGCGTGTTGCGTGGGCAAGGTTACCAGCTCACTTTTGCGCTGTCGATTTCCGGGCACTGAGAAACCCCCAAAACGGCGGGACAGCAGCAATTTAGTGCGCTCCGACCTTCGCCCCCTGTGCAGCGGGTGCAGCAGGCGACACCATGCCTACCCGCTTCGCGAACCAAAGCGACGGAATCAGCAGCATAAAGATCGTGGCGGAACCCATAAAAATATCGTTGACCGCCAGCATGGACGCCTGCTGTACCAAAGCGTTGAGCTGCGCATCGCCAAAAGCGCTCCACCACGCGGTGCGCGGAGTTGCTGCGGACTTGGGCAAGGCTGGGGCGGCAACTACCGTGGCCATTCCCAGCGTCTGCGGCGTGGCCAGTTGGGCCTTTGGGCCAATGCCCGCGAAGTTTGCGCAGCCGCTAACGCCCAAGGCGAGAGCGACCAGAGCCACACGGGCGCGCCAAGCTCGTCGTGGGAACAAAGGGGGACTCAGGCGCATCGGGGTTTCCTGAAGGCAAGCATGAAAGGGTGTCGGGGGCGCAGTCGGCTGACGGTTACAACCAGGCCAGCGGCATGTTTTAGGATCAGGCGGTGTTGGCCAATATGCGTTGCAAGAGGCTCTTAAAAACAGAAAACTCTTCGACGCTCAGGCCGGTGAGGTGCTGGTTTAAGACCGTGTACAAAAGGCCCTGAATGCCCTGGGCCACCGTGCGCCCGGTGTCGGTGAGAACGATATTGACCACCCGGCGGTCGGTTTCCGAGCGGATCCGCTTGCACAAGCCTTTGGCTTCGAGCCGGTCAAGCATCCGCGTCATGGCGCCAGCGTCCAGGTTGCAAGCCCGCGCCAGTTCAGCCACGGTGGATGCGTGGCCCAGGTGCAGCTTGAGCATGGGCAGCCACTGCGCGTTGGTCAGGTCCGAGCCCGCCAGTTGCGTATCAATCCCGAGTGCTGCTCAAAATGAGGCGCATCAGATAGTCCACGCTGTCTTCCGGGCGGTAGTGGGCCGGGTCGTAGAAGGTGGGTGCGTCAGGGTTAACCATGAGGCAATGTATTGATTGCTTAGGCAAATATTGCCATGAAAGGTTTATGGGAGCCTAGGCTGCACGCACAAAGCGACAATGGTGCTTTGAAGTGAATGCATTCCAAACGCCCCGTGTCCCCAGATCTCCCCACCTCCCCCCACGCAGCAGCGGCCACGCTGGCAAAGCCGCCCATCGCCATGGGCGTGCTGCTGGCCATGCTCGGTGCAGTGGCGTTTAGTGGCAAGGCCATCATCGTCAAGCTGGCCTACCGCCACGGGGTGGACGCCATCACGCTGTTGATGCTGCGCATGCTGCTGGCGCTGCCCTTTTTTCTGGTCATGGCGTGGTGGACCGGGCGGCCAAAAAACGGGGTGGCTGCGCTGGCCTTGACGCGCAAAGACTGGTTGGGCGTGGTGTGGCTGGGCTTGACGGGGTATTACCTGGCGAGCTTTTTGGACTTTGCCGGGTTGGCCTATATCAGCGCGTCGTTTGAGCGCCTGGTTTTGTACCTCAACCCCACACTGGTGCTGATTTTGGGCGCGGTACTCTACCGCAAGCGCATCAGCGCGTTTCAGTGGCTTGGCTTGGCCATCAGCTATGGCGGCGTGTTGCTGGTGTTTGGACACGAGGTGCGCCTGACGGGTGAGCACGTCTGGTTGGGCGCGGGCCTGGTATTTTCCAGTGCCGTCAGCTACGCGCTGTACCTGTCCTACAGCGGTGAGATGGTGCTCCGCTTTGGCGCCCTGCGCCTGGTCGGGTTGGCCAGTTGCGTGGCCTGTGTGTTTTGCATCGTGCAGTTTCTGCTGATGCGTCCGCTCGATAGCCTGCTCACCCTGGCGCCGCAGGTGCTGGTTTTATCGGTGGCCAATGCCACCGCCTGCACGGTGGTGCCGGTGGTGCTGGTGATGCTGGCCATCGAGCGCCTGGGTGCTGGTTTGGCCGCGCAAGTGGGAATGATCGGGCCGATGTCGACGCTGGCCATGGCGGCAGTGTTTTTGGACGAGCCGCTCACACCCTGGGTATTGGGCGGCACGGTGTTGGTCATGGGCGGCGTGTTTGTCTGCACCCGCAGCCAAGCGTCGCCGCTAGCTATTGAAAAGGGATAAACCATGGATTTGGGACTGCAAGGTAAATGGGCGCTGGTGTGCGGGGCCAGCCGGGGCCTGGGCTGGGGCTGTGCGCGGGCGCTGGCCTTAGAGGGGGTCAATGTGCTGATGGTGGCGCGGCGCGCCGATGTGCTGCAAGCGGCGGCAGACGCCATTCGCGCCGAGCGCGGCCAAGGTAATCCGGCTCAGATCGTGTTGTGCGCCCAAGACATCACGACCGAGGCCGGACGCGCGGCCGTTTTCGCCACCCGAAACGACTTTGACATCGTGGTGACCAACGCAGGGGGCCCGCCTAGCGGCAACTTCCGCGACTGGGAGCGAGAGGACTGGATTCGCGCGGTGGATGCCAATATGCTCACGCCCATTGCGCTGATCAAAGCCACGGTGGACGCCATGGCCGAGCGCGGTTATGGCCGCATCGTTAACATCACTTCGAGCGCTGTGAAGGCGCCTATCGATGCACTGGGCTTGTCCAACGGCGCACGCAGCGGGCTGACCGGCTTTGTCGCCGGGCTGGCGCGCAGCGGCATTGCCGCCCAAGGCGTGACCGTTAACAACCTCTTGCCCGGCGCTTTTGACACCGACCGTCTGAACGGCCTGTTTGCTGCAGCCGCGCAAAAGTCCGGGCAAAGCGTGGACGCCCTGGCCGCGCAACGCCGTAAGGGCATTCCGGCACAGCGCTTTGGCACGCCCGAGGAATTTGGCGCAGTTTGCGCCTTTTTGTGCAGCTCCCAGGCCGGCTACATTACCGGGCAAAACCTGCTGGTCGATGGCGGGGCGTTTGCCGGGGCGTTTTAAGCCCCGGGATTAACGCTTGGACGACAACACAATGCCCGACACGATCAGCACAAAGGCTGCGGCGTGGAAGGCTTGCGGCGGTTCGCCCAAAAAAGCAGCGGATAGCAAAGCAGCAAAAAACGGCGTGAGGTTCATGAAAAACCCGGCGCGCGTCGGGCCGGCCAAGGCCACACCGGCGCCCCACGAGCGGTAAGCCAGAACGGCTGGCCCTACGCCAATAAAGAGCACAGCCAGAGCCAGCGGCCAGCCCCAGACCAAGCGGGTGTCGGTCACGGTCCATTCCAGCGATGCGCACGCCATCGCACCCACCAAGCCAAACACGGTTTGACCCAGCAAAAACGCGGCCCAATCGGCGCGGATAGGACCTGACTCGGGCGTCGGGTGGGCCAACATCCAGCTGTAATAGGCCCAGGCA
>CAMDKE010000160.1 GCA_945901215.1 Comamonas sp. lk | reverse complement strand
AAGACCACCGGCTGGATCCACCGCACCTCCCTCAAAAACCGCGCGGTGGAAATGGTCAATGGCGTCACCTACCGCCGGGTGGACGATGCGGGCCTGCACATCACCGTGGGCGACAAAGAAATCACCATTCCTGCAGACACTGTGGTCATTTGCGCGGGCCAGGAGCCGCAGCGCGAACTCCAAGACGCGCTGCTGGCCGCTGGCTGCACGGTGCACCTGATTGGCGGCGCCTTCAAGGCTGCCGAACTGGACGCCAAGCACGCCATCAAGCAGGGCACCGAGCTGGCGCTGGCTTGGGGCGCGCCCTAAAACACAACACCAACCAAGGAGCCAACTTCATGACAAGCCCCAAGCGGATGCTGGACTACATCTACGCGCACGAAAAAAACCTGGCAAACCAGGTCTACCTGAGCCAGCCAGTGGGCAAGGGCAAGGTAGTCGACTACACCTGGGGCCAGACCATGGACCAGGCTCGGCGCATGGCAGCGCACCTGCACGGCCTGGGTCTCGCGCCCGGCGCGCGCATTGGCATCTTGTCGAAAAATTGCGCGCACTTTTTCATGACCGAGCTGGCCATCTGGATGGCCGGCTACACCACGGTGGCCATCTTCCCGACCGAGTCGGCGGCTACGGTTCGCTTTGTGCTGGAGCACAGCGAGGCCAGTTTGCTGTTTGTCGGCAAGCTCGACTCCTGGCCCGAGCAAGAGCCCGGCGTGCCTGCGCAGATGCCGCGCATCGCCTTTCCCCTGGCGCCGGTTACGCCCTATGACACTTGGGACGCCATCACCGCGCGTACCGCGCCGATTGCTGGTTTCCCCCAGCGTGCGGGCACCGACCTTGCCATGTTGATTTACACCTCCGGCTCCACCGGCCAACCCAAGGGCGTAATGCACAGCTTTGAGCGCATTACCGCCTCAACCGAATTGTCGGTGTCGCAAAACATGGGTGGCGCAGTCACACCGGGGCAGGAGCATCGCATCCTGTCCTATCTGCCGCTGGCGCATGTGTTTGAGCGTGCAGTGGTGGAATGCAATAGCTTTGTGGTGGGCCAGGTACACGTCTTTTTTGCTGAGTCGCTTGACACCTTTGCCTCCGACTTGCAGCGCGCACGGCCCACGCTGTTTGTGTCGGTGCCGCGTTTGTGGCTCAAGTTCCAGCAGGCGGTGTTCGCCAAAATGCCCGCGCGCAAACTGGCGCTCCTGCTGCGCATTCCCATCCTCAACAAAATAGTGGCGCGCAAGATACTGACCGGTTTGGGCTTGGACCAGACGGTGCTGGCCTTTAGTGGCTCGGCGCCTTTGCCCGCAGACCTGATCCGCTGGTACCGTAGCTTAGGCCTGCAATTGCTAGAAGGCCTGGGTATGACCGAGGACTTTACCTATTCCCATACCGCCACGCCCGACTTCAACGAACCGGGCTACGTAGGTATTGCCAACCCTGGAGTACAAGCCCGCATCAGCCCGGAGGGCGAAATCTTGATCAAGTCCCCCGGCCAGATGGTGGGCTATTACAAGCGCCCCGACCTGGATGCCGAGTGCTTTACCGAGGACGGCTTTTTCCGCACCGGAGACCTGGGCTCCAAGCGTGCCGATGGACAACTCAAGGTGACCGGCCGTTTGAAGGAGTTGTTTAAAACCTCCAAAGGCAAATACGTGGCGCCGGCGCCTATCGAGAACCTGCTCAACAACCACCCGCTGGTCGAGAGCAGCATGGTCTCTGGGCTGGGCCAGGCTGCGGCCTACGCGGTGGTGGTGCTGGGCGAGGAATTTCGGCCCAAGCAAAGCGACCTGGCGTTCCGCGCGGACGCCCAGACGCAGCTGGCGCAACTGCTCGACGCGGTCAACGCCCAGTTGGCTGACTACGAAAAGTTGCAAATGATTGTGGTGGCCAAAGACCCCTGGTCGATCGAAAACGGCTGCCTGACCCCGACCATGAAAATCCGCCGCAGCCGGATTGAGAGTGTGGTCGAGCCCAAGGTGGACTCCTGGTACGCCAACAGCAGCAAGGTGCAGTGGGCCTGAACGCCGCATTGGCGTCAAATTGGCCCCTGGTAGCGCCCAACGAGGGTGACCCTAGCGGCGCAGTGCCCGGGCCATAAAGCCCGCCGTCTGGCGCAAAGCGTCGCGCGCCTCCGGCATCAGGCGTGCCATTACCGGGAAGGCGTGCGGCGTGTGCTTCCACTGCAGGCAGGTGCTGTCGCCCCCCGCGGCTTGCAATTGCTGGTGCAGACGCAGCGCGTCATCGCGCAGAATTTCGGACAGACTGACCACGGTCAAGATCGGAGGCAGGCCCTTCAAGTTGCCGAGCAGAGGCGAAATTTTTGGGTTTGTGGCCAGTGTTGTGGGCGCGTACATGGCCAAAGCGTCGACCAGCAGTTGCCGGTGCAGCATTGCGTCCGTTCCTTGATTGGCGGCAATGGAATCTCCCCCGTGGGTCAGGTCGAGCCAGGGGGAAAAAAGCACCAGACCGCTTGGCATCGGCAGGCCCGCGTCGCGGATGGATTGCGCTGTGGCCAGTGCCAGGTTGCCGCCCGCGCTGTCGCCACCCAAGAGTAATTGGCTGTGCCTAACGCCGCGCTCCAGCAGCGCCCGGTAAACCGCCATGGCGTCCTCATGGGCCGCTGGAAAAGGATGCTCGGGCGCCAGCCGGTAGTCCACCATCAGCATGCGCACCTGGGCCATGTAGGCCAGATGCGTGGCCATATCGCGGTGGCTGTTGAGGCTGCCGACGATGAATCCACCCCCATGCAGGTACACGCAAATGGGCGCGCGCGCGTCCTGCGACAGCGCTTTGGGCTCCACCCATTCCACGGGCACTCCGGCGATCACGTCCGCGCGTACCGCCACGTCGGGTCGTCCTTTGCCGTAGTCCCGGCTGAGGAACTTGCGCCCCTGGCGCAGGCGCTGTGCGGGTGAGAGTTGCAGGCTGGCCTTAAGGCGGGACTTCAGAAACCGGTTGATAAAGAAGTTTTGGATGCTCATGGTGGTTTTCCCCTCACGGGTTGCGGGTTTGGGTCACAAACTCCTGCGGCCTAAAGCGGGCCAGGCGCCTGCGCATGGCGAAGGTGGTCCAGGGCCAATTGGTGCTGTTGCGCCCGCTAGCGTCCAAAAAGTAGCTGGTGCAGCCGCTATTCCACACCGTGCTTTGCAGCGCCGCCTGCACGCTGCGGTTGTAGCTGCCCAAACGTGCGGGGTCCACCGCAATGGTGGCGATGCCCTTGCGCAGCGCCGTAGTGATGGCCGACAGGATGAAGGCGAACTGCGCCTCCAGGATCACAAATGCGGACGAGTAGGTGTACAAATTCGGGCCAAAGGTCAAAAACAGATTGGGGCAGTCTTGCGCCATGGTGCCCAAATAGGCCGTGGGCGAACCCCGCCATTGCGCTGCCAGGGTGTCGCCGCTCTGGCCCACGATGCGGCTGGCAATGGGCGGGTTGGCCACTTCAAATCCGGTGGCAAAAACGATGGCGTCCACCTCGCAACTGCTGCCATCGCTGGAAATCACCTTCTGGCCCTGAACTTCGCTCACACCGCCCACCACCTCCAAATTGGCCTTGGCCAGCGCGCGGTACCAGTTGTTGGACAGCAAAATGCGTTTGCAGCCGACCGAGTAGTCGGGTACCAGCCGTTTCCGCAGCGCCTGGTCTGTCACGCCGCGCGCAATGTTTTTCAAGCCCAGCGCTTGAATGCGTTTGAGCAGCGCCGGGTAGTTCAGGCTCGCGTTGAGCAACTCAAATTGCAGGTACAGCACCCCACGTAGCAGCCGCTGAGTCCACGGGAACCGTTGAAAAATGCCTTGCCATCGCGCCGTAATGGGCGGGTCCCATTTGGGTAACACCCAGGGCGCGGTGCGCTGAAACAAGGTCAGCCGCTCGACCAGCGGCGCGATTTGTGGCACAAACTGAATGGCCGAGGCGCCCGAGCCAATCACCGCCACGCGTTTGCCACGCAGCTCATAGCCGTGGTTCCAGCGTGCGGAGTGAAAGTGCACACCGGTAAAGGTGTCCATGCCTTTGATTTGCGGCAGCATCGGCACGTGCATGGGGCCACTGGCCATCACCACAAATTGGGCCCAATACACCCCGGCGCTGGTTTGCAAGCGCCAGAGCTTTTGGTCATCTACCCAGCGCGCCTCCAGGAGCTCGTGCCGCAGGCGCACCCGGTCCATCACGCCAAACTCTTCGGCGGTGCGCCGCGTGTAGTCCTTTATCTCACCCTGGGGCGCAAAAAACCGGCTCCAACGCGGGTTGGGTGCAAACGAGTAGGAATACAGCGCCGAAGGCACGTCGCAGCCACAGCCGGGGTAGCTGTTGTCGCGCCACACGCCACCAATCTCGCTGCCTTTTTCCAGCACCAAAAAATCAATACCCGCCCGGCGCAGCTCGATAGCAGTGCCAATGCCCGCAAAGCCCGCACCCACCACGATGACCGTGTGCGTCGCTTGCGCCTCGCGTGTGGCTGCAGGCTGCGCCGGGGCGTGGGCTGTTACCACGTTTAGGGCTTGGTCATGGCTGCTTTGCGTCCGGCGATGACGGCTTGTGAGCTGGGGCGCTCCCCCAGCAGCTTGACGTACGGCTTGTAGTCCACGCCACTGGCAATCAGCAAGTCTTCGCCCAGCACGGCGCGGGTTGCCATGCCCACCAGTGGCAGGTTGCTAAAGGCTACGCAATCGGCCAAGGTAAAGCTGTCACCGGCCACATAGGGCGAGAACTTGGCCAGGCGTTTGAAGGCGGCGATGTTCTTCTCCAGCCGTTTGCGCACCGAGGCCTGCACCGCCTCGGTCACCGTGCCACCAAAGAAGGCCTGGCCGTACAGCTCGCGCGCCACCAGCTCCAGGTGCAGGTTGATAAAGGTGATGAGCTCGCGCACCTTGGCCGCAGCAAAAGCGTCGCTCGGTAGTAAGGAGTGGGCGGGGTATTGCGCCTCCAGGTAGTCCAGGATCACGGCGCTTTCGCACAAACCACCCTGGGGCGTGCGGATAAACGGTACTTTGGCCAAGGGCGAATCTGCCAGCACGGCCGCGTCTTTGCTGCCGGTGGTGACGTGTTCCTCCTGGAACGCAATTTCTTTTTCAAGCAACACCTGCTTGACGATGTTGTAGTAGTTGGAGACGGCAAAGCCGCACAGCGTAATCATGGTTGGGGTACTCCTGGCTTCGTTAATTAACTTGGGTGACAAACTCGGCGCTGGGGCGGCGCACTTTGGGCAGATTGACCAGCCAGTCCTTGTCGGCTTCGCGGTAGCCCAGGGGCATGATGGCCACGCTGCGCAAGCCGCGCTCGGACAGCTTCAAGATCTGGTCCAGGGCCTTGGGGTCAAAACCTTCCATGGGCGTGCTGTCCACGTCTTCAAAGGCTGCCGCCACCAGTGCCACGCCCAGGCCAATATAGGCTTGGCGCGCAGCGTGCTCAAAGTTGATCTGCGGGTCGCGCACCGTGTAGTTGGCCAGCAGGTTTTTGCGGTAGGCGTCGCCCGCCTCGGTGCTGCCGCCGCGTTTGGCGTTGGTGAAGTCAAACATTTGGTTGATGCGATCAGCCGTGTAGTTGTCCCAAGCCGCAAACACCAGCAGGTGCGAACCTTCGATGACCTGCGCTTGGCCGTAGGCGACGGGTTTGATCTGCTCGCGTACCGCAGCACTGGTCACCACAATCACCTCGTAGGGCTGCAGCCCGCTAGAGCTGGGCGCCAGGCGCACGGCTTCCAAAATGCGGTCCACTTTGTCTTGCGGCACGGCCTGGGCCGGGTTCATTTTTTTGGTGGCGTAGCGCCACTGGAGTTTGTTTTGCAGTTCGGACATGGCTGGTTAGGTTCGAAAGAGGGCCAAGAAGTGGGGCGCAAGCAGGGCGCGCGGCCAATTATCGCCACCGCGCGCTGGTGCACCTGTCGCCTGTGTCTATGCCCTTGGCATGCGCACCGCACGCCTAAAATCCGCGGCAACACATGATTTGCTTTAACAAACCCTACGGCGTGCTGAGCCAGTTCACGCCCGAGGGGCGCTGGCGAGGCCTCAAAGACTTCATCGACATTCCCCATGTCTACGCCGCCGGGCGCCTAGACGCCGACAGCGAGGGCCTGTTGCTGCTCACCGGCGACGGCGCGCTGCAGGCCCGTATAGCCGACCCGCGCTTCAAGATGGAAAAAACCTACTGGGTGCAGGTGGACGGCGTGCCCACGGAGGCCGCACTGGCCGCTCTGCGCCAAGGCGTGTTGCTCAAGGACGGCCCCACGCTACCTGCCCGCGCCCGCACCATAGTCCCGCCCCCCGGTCTTTGGGCGCGCGACCCGCCCATCCGCGTGCGGCAAAACAAGCCCACCAGCTGGCTGGAACTGGTGATTACCGAAGGCCGCAACCGCCAAGTGCGCCGCATGACCGCTGCCGTCGGGCTGCCCACGCTGCGCCTGGTGCGCGCGGCGATTGGCCCTTATGCGCTGGAGGGGCTGGCGCCGGGGTGTTGGCGGGAAATGGAGCGCGCGTAGATTCCGGGTGCGAGGTCGTGCTTCAGCGCTTACTTTGGAGCAAGCGAATCGCTTCCAAGAAATCGACTGCTTGTTGTAGCGCC
>CAMDKE010000159.1 GCA_945901215.1 Comamonas sp. lk | reverse complement strand
GGCACGGGGCGAACCTTAGTCTGGAGCCGCATCTGCAGCCTGGGCGCAGACGCCTTGCTTGCCTGCAATTCGGTATATTGTTTCACCCATGTCCTGGCACGCCCAACTTCAACTCGACTACGAACGTCACGGCCTGCGCACCGTGGCGCAGCATCTGCATAGCGGCCCCCTGCGCATTCTGCAAAGCCTCTACCCCGAGGGTGATGCGGTGTGCCATAACGTGCTGGTCCATCCACCGGGCGGCCTGGTGGGTGGCGACACCTTGGACCTGCAGGTGCGTGCGGCAGCGGGCACCCACGGCCTGATCACCACCCCAGGCGCGGCGCGCTTTTACCGTAGCGACGAGGCCTTGGCCTTGCAGCGCACGCACCTGGTGCTGGAGGGCGATGCGCGCATCGAGTGGCTGCCGCTGGAGACCATTTGCTACAGCGGCTGCCGTGCCGAAAACCGGCTCACCCTGGAGCTGGCGCCGCAGGCGCAGGTGATGGGCTGGGATGTAACCGCACTGGGCCTGCCGCACGCGGACCTACCGTTTGTGGACGGCTTTGTGCAGCAGCACATAGAACTGCCCGGCGTCTGGCTGGAACGCGGCCGCGTGGGCGCTGACGACGCGGTCTTGCTCAACGGACCAGCCGCACTGGCGGGCATGCGATGCTGGGCCACCATGTATCTGGTGTGCGGCCAGGCGATGGACCGCGCCTACAAAGCAAAAGCGCTGGACGCTGCGCGTGAGGTGATCGCTGCGCACCCCCTGGCACCGACTGCGGGCGCCACCAGCCCCAATGGGCAAACCGTGTTGGTGCGGGTGGTGGCGCCGCAGGTGGAAGCCGTGATGGGATTGCTGCGCCAGATTCGCCTGGCTTGGCGGGTGCAGCTTTGGAGCATGGCCGCCAGTTCGCCCCGCATCTGGGCGATGTGAGGGTGAGGACTTCGGGCGCTTGACGCCTTAAATGGCGACCAGCTCGCGCACCCCGTCAATTTCCATGTTTGCGCCGCGCCCCTGCGCCAGCACCGAGCCGCGTTCCATCACGATGTAGTCGTCGGCCAGCTCGCGGGCAAAGTCGTAGTACTGCTCGACCAGCACGATTGCCATCGAGCCCTTGTCGGCCAGCATGCGGATCACCCGGCCAATGTCTTTGATGATGCTGGGCTGAATGCCCTCAGTCGGCTCATCGAGCACCAAGACCTTGGGACCTGCGGCGAGTGCGCGGGCAATGGCAAGCTGCTGCTGCTGGCCGCCTGACAGGTCGCCGCCCCGGCGGTGGCGCATCTCATGCAGCACCGGAAACCACTCAAACAGCTCGGGCGGCAGCGGCGTGGAGGTGGGTTTGCCCGCCAGGCCCATGGCCAGGTTTTCCTGCACCGTAAGGCGACCAAAAATTTCGCGCCCTTGGGGCACATAGCCAAAGCCTGCGCGGGCACGCTCAAAGGGTGTGGCACCTTGCAGCGCCTGGCCGTCCAACACGATGCTGCCGGTTTTGATGGGCACCAGGCCCATCAGCGACTTGAGCAGCGTGGTTTTGCCCACGCCGTTGCGGCCCAGCACCACGGTCACTTTGCCGGGGGTGGCCTCCAGGCTCACGTCGCGCAAGATGTGCGAGCCGCCGTAGTACTGGTTGATTCCTTTGACTGACAAACCCATGGTGTTAGCGCCCCAAATAAACTTCAATCACCCGCTCATCGGCCTGTACCTGGGCCAGCGGCCCTTGGGCCAACACCGAGCCTTCACACAGCACGGTTACGGTGTCGGAGATGGCCTTGATGAAGGTCATGTCGTGCTCCACCACCACCAGCGAGTGCTTGCCCTTGAGGCTTAAAAACAACTCGGCGGTGCGTTCGGTTTCCTGGTCAGTCATGCCGGCCACGGGTTCGTCCAGCAGCAGCAGCTTGGGGTCTTGCGTCAACAGCATGCCGATTTCCAGCCACTGCTTTTGCCCGTGGCTGAGCAGGCCAGCCTGGCGGTTCAGGCTGTCCTGAAGGTGGATGGTGTGCAAGACTTCGACTAGCCGCTGGGCTTGCTCGGAACTGCGCTTAAAGAACACCGAGGCGCGCACGCCCTTGTGGGTTTTGAGCGCCAGCTCCAGGTTTTCATACACCGTGAGCTGCTCAAACACCGTGGGCTTTTGGAACTTGCGACCAATGCCCAGCTGGGCGATCTCGGGTTCGCTGTGGCGCAGCAAATCAATGGTGCTACCAAAGAACACGGTGCCCGAGTCGGGCCGGGTTTTGCCGGTGATGATGTCCATCATCGTGGTCTTGCCCGCACCGTTGGGGCCGATGATGCAGCGCAGTTCGCCGGGTGCAATGTCCAGCGACAGGTGCTTGATCGCCTTGAAGCCGTCAAAGCTGACGTTCACGTCTTCCAGATACAGAATGCGGCCGTGCGAGACATCCACCTCTTGCGAGGTGCGCACCCGCGAAAACCCGGCGTCGTGGCCGCCCGATGCGGTCTGGCCACTGGTCGGCTGGGACGTGGCGCGCGCTTGCAGGCGCTGGGCGCCTTGCTCTAATAAATCGGGGGTCATGCCTGGCCTTTGCGCAGTTTGCGCAGTTTGCGCACCAAGCCCACCACACCCTGGGGCAGGTAGAGGGTGACGCCAATGAACAAGGCCCCGAGGAAGTAAAGCCAAAACTCGGGGTAAGTGACGGTGAGCCAGCTCTTGGCGCCATTGACCAAAAAGGCGCCGATGATGGGGCCAATCAGCGTGGCGCGCCCCCCCACTGCGGCCCAGACCGCAATCTCAATCGAGTTGGCCGGGCTCATTTCGCCGGGGTTGATGATGCCGACCTGGGGCACATACAGGGCGCCGGCCACGCCGCAGACCATGGCCGAGAGCGTCCAGATGGCCAGCTTGTAGCCCAGCGGTGAGTAGCCGCTGAACATGACACGCGACTCAGCGTCGCGAATGGCTTGCAGCACCCGGCCAAACTTGGACGCCACCAGCCAGCGCGCCAGCAAATAAAAGCCCAGCAGAAACGCCGCCGTCAGCACAAACAAAAACATCCGCATGCCCGGCGTGGCGATGGTGATGCCTGCGAGCCGCTTGAAATCGGTAAAGCCGTTGTTGCCGCCAAAACCCGTCTCATTGCGAAAGAACAGCAGCATGGCGGCAAAGGTGAGCGCCTGGGTGATGATGGAAAAGTACACGCCCTTGATGCGCGAGCGAAAGGCAAAAAAGCCAAACACCAGCGCCACCAGCCCCGGCACCGCCACCACCAGAAAAAGTGTGGCGGGCAAGCTGCCGCTCAGCGCCCAATGCCAGGGCAGCTCTTTCCAGTCCAGAAACACCATGAAGTCGGGCAAGGCGCTTTTGTAATTGCCGTCCAGGCCAATCTGGCGCATCAGGTACATGCCCATGGCGTAGCCGCCGAGCGCAAAAAACAGGCCATGGCCCAGGCTCAAAATGCCGGTATAGCCCCAGATCAGGTCCATGGCCAGCGCACACATGGCGTAGCACATGATCTTGGCGACCAGGCCGACGGCAAAGTCACTCAAGTGAAAAACGCTGTCCTCGGGCACCAGCAAGTTAAGCACCGGCACCAGGCCGCACAACAGCGCCAGCGCGGCCAGCCAGACGGCCCAGCCGGTGCGCGACAACACGGGGGCCGGCGTGGGTAAAACGAGTGGCGTCATGCTTCGGCACTCCGGCCCTTCATGGCAAAAATGCCTTGGGGGCGCTTTTGGATGAATATGATGATGAGCAGCAGCACAGCAATCTTGGCCAGCACCGCGCCCGCCAAGCCTTCGAGAAACTTGTTGAGCACGCCCAAGCCCAGGGCCGCCACCACGGTGCCCGCAAGCTGGCCCACGCCACCGAGCACCACCACCATAAAGGCGTCCACGATGTAGCTTTGGCCCAGGTCCGGGCCCACATTGCCCACCTGGCTGAGCGCGCAGCCCGCCAGGCCTGCGATGCCCGAGCCGAGGGCAAAGGCGTAGGTATCAATGCGCGCGGTGTTAACGCCCATGCAAGAAGCTATTGGGCGGTTTTGTGTAACGGCGCGCACAAACAGGCCCAAGCGCGTTTTGCCCACCAACAGGGCCACGGCAGCCAGCACGCTTAAGGCAAAGACGATGATGATGATGCGGTTGTAAGGCAGCGACAAATTACCCATGAGTTGGATGCCGCCGCTCATCCAACTGGGGTTCTCTACGCCCACGTTTTGCGCGCCAAACAGGGTGCGCACGCCTTGCATCAGCATCAGGCTGATGCCCCAGGTGGCCAGCAGCGTCTCCAGCGGGCGGCCGTAAAGGAAACGAATGACGCCACGCTCCAGCGCCGCGCCTACCAGGGCTGAGACCAAAAACGCCACCGGCACGCTGGCTAGCAAATACCACTCAAAGGCGCCCGGCAGGTATTTTTGAAACACGCCTTGCACCACGTAAGTGGCATAGGCGCCAATCATCATCAGCTCGCCGTGCGCCATGTTGATCACGCCCATCAGGCCGTAGGTAATCGCCAGCCCCAGCGCCACCAGCAGCAGGATGGAGCCCAGACTGATGCCGCTGAAGATCGCGCCCAAGCGGTCGCCCCAGGCCAGGCGGTCTTTGACCTCGCGCAGGCTTTTAAACAACGCTTGTTTGACATTGGGGTCGGTCTCGACTTGCAGCCGCTCCGCCAGCAAGGTTTGGGTCGCGGCCTGCGCGCTTTGGCCCAGCAGCGTTGCGGCTTGCTGGCGCTTGGCGGGATCTTCGCTGGACAGCAAGGCTGCCGCGCGCAGCAGGCCCAGGCGGTCGCGGATATCGGACTCGGTTTCTTGCGCCAGCGCCTTGTCGATCAAAGGCAATTGCGCGTCGCTCACCTGACCTTGCAGGGCCTTGGCTGCCTCGCGGCGCAACGCGGGGTCGGCGCTTAGTAGTTTGAGCGCAGCCAGCGCGTTGTCGATTTCGCCACGCATGCGGTTGTTCACCATCGCGTCTTCGGCAGCTTGCAGCGCGTCGGCGGTGATGCTGAGCGGCGCACCGCTGCTTGCATCCAATGCTTTATCGCCTTGTACGACGATCGGCTTGCCGTCCACCACTTTGACCGTACCGTCGGCCAAGGCTTGCATAAACACCAGGGTTTGAGCGTCTGGGTTTTGCACCGCGGTCTGCAGGGCTTCAATGCGTGCGTCTGCGTCGCCAATGGCCATTTTTTGCGCCTGCTCTGCGGTGAGGGCGAAGCTCGCGCCAGCGCTGAACAGGGTCATCACGCTTATCCACAGTGCGCGCTGAAGTGCGAATCTCACTTTTAAGGGTTTGCTTTCCCCCCCTATCCCCCCAGCCCCCTTTCCACCCCGGCGGGGTAGAAAGGGGGAGCGGACAGCCACATTTGGTTTCTGCGCTTCGGCCAAGGCACCACAGGCCACTGCTTTGGTGGCCTGGCTCGCAACGAAATTCTCATACGCCAGCGACCGGGTGTCACGCCAGTAGGAGGCTAGCCGACGCGACAAAACCAAATGTGGACTTTGGCCCCCCTCTCTCGCCCGCTGGGCGAGAGAGGGGTTGGGGGAGAGAGTGGGCAAACCCCACCTCCCTATCCCCCCGGCCCCCTTTCCACCCCGGCGGGGTAGAAAGGGGGAGCGGACAGCCACATTTGGTTTTTTCGCCCCGGCCACGGCACCACTGGCTACTTCTGTGGAGAGTTTGCCATTTGCACTTTTTTCGTGCGCCGACGACTGGGCGCCACGCCAGTAGAAGGCTAGCCGACGCGACAAAACCAAATGTGGACTTTGGCCCCCCTCTCTCGCCCGCTGGGCGAGAGAGGGGTTGGGGGAGAGAGTGGGGAGAACACCAAAAGGCAGACATAACCCACCGGCCCCCGTTGAGGTTTTCGAAAACACGTTGAATCTCATCAGAGTCCTATAAATAAGAAAACCGTCGCAACTTTCAGGCCAATCTGCGCCCGAAAAGCTGCGACGGCGGTTCAGCGCCGAAGGGCGGTGCTTATTTCTTTACAGGCTCGTCAGGCTTCTTGTCGTTACCTTCGATAAACGGAGACCATGGTTTGGCCTTGACCGGACCAGGCGTCTTCCACACCACGTTGAACTGGCCGTCGGCCTTGATCTCACCAATGAACACCGACTTGTGCAAGTGGTGGTTCTTCTCGTCCATCTTGGACGTGATGCCGCTGGGTGCGGTGAAGGTTTGACCGGCCATGGCGGCGATGACCTTGTCCACGTCGGTGGACTTGGCTTTTTCAACCGCTTGCTTCCACATGTTGATGCCGATGTAAGTGGCTTCCATCGGGTCGTTGGTCAAAGGCTTGTCTTTGTGTCCAGCGATGCCCTTGGCCTTGGCGTAGTCGGACCACTTCTTGATGAAAGCGTCGTTGGTCGGGTTCTTGATGCTCATGAAGTAGTTCCATGCAGCCAAGTGGCCGACCAGCGGCTTGGTGTCCACGCCGCGCAGCTCTTCTTCACCCACGGAGAAGGCGACCACCGGAACGTCTTTGGCTTTGAGGCCGGCGTTACCGAGTTCTTTGTAGAACGGCACGTTGGAGTCACCATTGATGGTGGACACCACGGCGGTCTTGCCACCCGCGGAGAACTTCTTGATGTCAGCCACGATGGTCTGGTAATCGGAGTGGCCAAACGGGGTG
>CAMDKE010000158.1 GCA_945901215.1 Comamonas sp. lk | reverse complement strand
GCCACCGACACGCCCTGCAGCCGCACATCATTGCTTGCCAACAAACGGACCTGGCTAAAGCCTTGGGTGACGCTGTTGCCAACCAAATCCAGGGTATCCGCCGATACGGTCAGGTCCACCTGCGCGCTGCCTGTGGCGCCACTGGCGGTGCGTAGGGTCTGGTTGACGGTGGAGGCCACACCCAAGGTCACCGAGGGCGACGTGATGGACATAGATGTCGCTGACGCGTCGTCGCCAGCGGCGCGCAGCACCGGAGCGTCCATGCGGACGCTGTTGGTGCTTGCCAGCTTGACGCCAGGTTCTAGTGCGATGACTTCGCCACTGCTAAAGCTCAGACGCGAAAAACCGCCCGAGGCAAACGAAGGTGTGGTGATCAGGCCCTTGCCCAGGCCTGCGGCGTAGGCAGCGCTGGTGGAGGTGTCGGCAAAGCGGAGGTCCCCGTTCCACAGGACCAAGCCCTCTGAAGCGCCCAGCGTAAGCACCGGCGCTACGCCACCTGCGTTAACAGGGGTGCTGATCTGCAGGTTGCCGCCCCGCGCGCCGGCGCCCCCCGCCTCCCCAATGACCTCGCCGGCCGCCAAAAATCCGGCGTCACTGCTGATCGCGATCGTGCCTGCGTCGCTGACCAGCGTTTGGGGCGCAGATACCCGTGAGCCTTCCATCACCCGCCTGTCCGTCGCACTCGTGCCACTGACATTGAGCACGGCCCCGGGGGCCATGTAAATCGTGCCGGATGCCGCCGTAAGGCTGTCTGCGTTGCCCGCCTTGCCCAGCACAATGTTGCCGCCTGGGCTTAAAGTGCCCTGGGTAATGCCCCTGGCATCGGTCCAAATGCGCTCGGCCGTGGCGCTGGCGTCCAGTTTGGCGGCGTCGCCCAACCAAATTTTGGGCGCAATCTCGCTGCTAGCCGTGTTGTATCCGTCCGTTCTTAGGAACAACGAAATAGTGCCCCCAGGCGCGCGCACCTGGCCTTCTACGTCGAGCGCCTGCAAGGCCTGCAGAGTGACGCCCGCACCGGGGTCTACGCTGATGCTGGAGCCTCGCTCCATGCGCAACACGCCTACGGCCTCGCCTTCGAGTTTGCTGCTGCCGCCGGCGCGCAGGGTCAGGCTGGCGGCGGGGCGGGAACCTGAGGGACCCGCTATGGGCAAGAGCCCGGCTTGTCCTATATCGGCAATAGATCCCGAGGAGCGCTGGGCGTAACCGCTGCCGAGCCACCATGAATCAGTGCGGGGCGCGAGCGTGGTGTTGCTTGCAAGGCTTAAGTTGCCGCTGCCCCCGACGGCGTACCTAGAAAAGCCGCCTGTCTGAAAAAAGTTGGGTGCCAGCACCAGGTCCAATGCAGGGTCAACCCAATCTGCGGGCAAGCCGCCGCCTATCCAAACATTGCGGCCACTCAGGCTCAGGCTACCGCCACTTTTTATGCCGTAGCCTTTGAGCGCCAAATCTTTTGCAATACGCAGAATGCCGTCCAAGGCGTTGTTGGGAGAAGGCACGCCGCTCAGGGCGATGCTTCCGGCCTTGCCGTCCGCCAGCTTGCCGCCGGCGCTGAGCCAGGCGCCACCGGACACGTCAAGGGTCACTGCGCCCGTCAGGAGCCAGTTGGCGCTCAAACTCAGGCTGCCGCCCTGGGTGATGATCTGCGCCATGGGTGCGCCATTGGCGTCGCGCACCGGGTCGACCGACGCCAGATCGTTTTGCCAGCGTCCGGCTAGGTCAAACATGGCGCCGTTTGCCACCGTCATAATGCCCGTTGCGCTAGCGCTCACGCTCGCGCCCGCCGCAGACAATCCCGCCATCCATGGGAAGTTGGCCCCTGAGGTGAGCTTCAGTTTGCTCACAGGGTTGAGCGCCAGATGGCTCAGGACATCAATGTTGCCGGAGGTCAGGACACTGATGTCGTCAAACCCGTGCTGCGCCAAACCGGTGGCGTTCAAGGCCAAGCTACCGTCTGCCGGTGCTGTCGCCGGGCCGCCCAGCAACACCTTCTGGGACAGGGCCAAGGCCTCGGTCACAGCCAGCGTGCCTACGCTGATCTGGCCGCCACGGGGCGCATCTAAGGCGCCCCGATCACGCTGGCGAATGCCGGCAGAAATGCTTCCCTGAAGCCCGCCTTGCACCGCGATCCTAGGCGCAGTCAATTCCACCTTGCCCGCGCTGGCACCCTGGCGGTAGCCTCGCTCCAAATTCAGCCTGCTGTCTGGCAGGCGGGTCACCCCGTCATACGGCAGGTCCGCAGGCGCCGTCTGCACGTCATAAAGCTTGCCATCCAGCGTCAGCTTGGAGGTGTTGATATAGCCCGTTTGGTAATCCACCCAACCGCCACTCACGTTCACATGACTACCGTCTTGCAAATTCACCGAGCCATCAGAGGTGACCTTGACCGTACCCCCTTTGGTCGTGTTCTGGCCGACATTGCGTTGGAGTTGTTTGAGGTAGCCGCTGGTGTCTGCGATCAGGGTGCCGCTGCCCACGCCGCCTAAATCGCTCAAGTCCGCAGCATTCAGGCCTGCGGCGGCCAGCGCCTGGCGGCTATCGATGTAGACGGTCTGCCCCCGCACCGCAGAGTTGCGCAACAGGGGGTTGTCGGCCAATTCGCTGCCGCGCAGCTCAGATGCAATGACATTGCTTTCCATGGACATCTGCACCTGGGAGCCGGAGACGTCAATGGTGCTGCCGCTCTGCAGCTCAAACTTCGACGCAAGGTCCGGCGCTGAAGCCGGTGCCGAAGGGTTGGCCTGGGCGATCACGCTCACCAGCGCGCCCGGTGCCCGAATGGTGGCTCCATTCGCTGGCGCATCCCCTTGCAAAACAACCGTCTTGCCGCTCAGGTCGATTTGCGAAGGCTTAAAAGCGGGCCCGCTGGGGGTGACTGAGGCGGTGCTGCGATCCTCCAGCGTCGGGGTGATTGTGGTCTTGCTATTGGCGCCCAGCACCAAGGCGCCACCCTGCTGGGCAACTGCTGGAAGGTTGACATCGAACTTGCTGGCACCCCCTTGCGCACGCAGGTAAATGGAGCCATTCAAATTGACCGACGTAGTGGCCGACACGGTGCCCATTTGGTTCACCGCCATGCTCACCAGCGTGGCGTTGCCGCGCTGCACGTCAATGACGCCACCCACCGTATTGGTCACGTTGACGGCTTTGGCGGCCAACGTATCCAAGCCTTGGTTGGAGACCTCCACCTTTAAGCCGCGCATGCTGCTGTCCTGTGGAGCTGCTAAATAAACTTTGCCACCCGAGGCCAGCACCACCTGCCCGTCAGGCGCCTTCAGGTCGCCTGAGTTTTGCACCTGGGGCGCGGCCAGCAAAATAAATCCGTTTTGCTGCGCGGTGAGCGCTGCACGCTGCAAGGCACCGCCATTGGCGTCGCCTTCCACCACCACGGCGCCGGGCATAAAGCCCAGCGTGGGGTCGATCGCAAACGCCGGGTCGATAGAAGGCGTCAATATGCCGTTCATAAATCGATTGGGGTCCACCCGCAGGCTGCTGGCCACCAGCGAATTCACGTTTACCTGGGAGCCCTTGCCAAACACAATGCCGCGCGGGTCGTAGATGTAGACCTGGCCATTAGCGTTCAAGATGCCATTAATCTGGGTGGGCGTGAGCGCACCACCGGTCACGTTGTTCAGCACCCGGGCGGTGCTGCCGGGCATTTGGAACTGAAGGTTGGCATCTTTGCCAATGTTGAAGCTGTTCCAGTTCAACACGGTCGCGTTATTGTTCAATACCACCGTGCCCACCGGTTTGGTGCTGGTACCGCCCGCTGGGTTGTAGCTTGCTCCCGCACCGGCAGCGGCCCAATTCGGGGCCTGCGTTGGCAGCGTTTTGGGGTCGACGGCCCACGCGCCGGTACACACCAGCGAGCCCGTGGCCAGCAGGATGGCCAGGCTACAGAGGTAGTTGTTCGAGCGCATCATGCTTAAAAATCCATGCTCAGGCGGCCATGGGCGCGCCAGGTGCCTGCGGCGGTGCCGCCGCCGAGCGCCGCACCGTCCCGCAGGGCCTGGGCGACGTCGAGCGACAGGCTCAGTCCGCGCGGGCCGCTTACCCGGGCGCCAAGCCCCATGCCCAACAGGCCGAAGGACTCCGCCGCCGTGTCCAGGTTTTGCAGCACTGCGCCCTCCACAAAAGCCAGGCCGCGAATGCGCCAGCCCAACAAATCGCCCAGCTTGGCGCCCGGACTACTGAGCTCAAACGATGCGCGCAGCGCCTGGTCCCCAGATCGCTCACCCTCCAGATAGCCGCGTACGGAGTCCACGCCCCCGCCCACAGATTGCTCGCTCGGCAGCAACACGCCCGAGGCCAGTTGGCCCTCTAGCTTGGCACCCAAAAGCCAGTTGGCATAACCGGGCAGATCCGTCGAACCCTGCCACCCGGCGCGTACGGCGGCAAAGCTGGCCAAGGCCTGAATGCGCTTGGCGTCAAAATCCCGGTCGCTGTTGCCCAGCAACCCGCGCACGCCCAGCACCAGCGCCGCGTCCACCACGCTGGGCTGCGCTTGGCCCAACCACACTGCGCGGTAGGCCAAGGACAGGGGCAGGTAGCGCAACTGGTTTTCGCGCAGACCACCCACGTCGGACTGCAAGATGTGCTTGTAGTCTGCGCCCCAGCTTAGGGTTTGCATCAGGCCATCTTGGATGCCAAAAGACTGGGAGTATTTGAGGCCCAGGGTATCTGAGGCGCCCAGACTGCCGCCTCCGTTTAAGCTGGCAAATTGGCTGCGCGAGCTAACCAGGTAGGTGGCCAAGGCATCACCGTCGCCGCCCAGGGGCAGCATGTAGTTGGCGATGATCACTGCGGTTTCGCTGGGCTGTTCGGGCGAGGTCTGAATCGTCATGCCCAGGCTATGGCCGGCCTGCCACAGGTTGTCGTACCGCAGCGCGGCCGACACCCGGGTCGGCGTGGTGTTGGGCGACTGGCGGTTGCTCACTTCGATCGAGCCATGCAGGGGCAACTGGTCGTCGACATCGAGTTGCACCTCCACCGTGCCGGGCGTTTTGCCAGCCTTTAGTAGGGGGGCTACCTTGATGTCGGCCGACCGGTTGACGCTATCGAGCTGCTGCTGCAGGGCGGTAAAGTTGGGCACACGACCTTCTTGCACTTGGTCCAGGCGCTGGGCCACTGTGCTGGGCAAGGCGTACTGGGCGCCCACCACGCGCAGGCGCTCCACGGGTGCCTCGGTTACCTGCAACTGCACCACGCCGCTGTCCACGTTTTGCTCGGGAATGCTCACCACCACGGTGAGGTAACCCGCGTCCTGGTAGGCCTGCGCCAACGCGGCACGGGCAGTCTCTACCGACTTCAGGGTTTGGGCCTCGCCCATGTGCTGCAAAACAGCGGACTCCAGGGCGTCCACTGAAAGCAGGCTGTTGCCCCGTACCTCAAATTCGTAGATCGGAAAGCGCAGATCCTGAGCCTGGCACAACGCGGGCAGACACACCATGGCTAGCGCTAGACGGGCCCAAAGTCGTCGGTGCTTCGCTAAGAGGGTCCCATGCTTCATTCCATACGCGCTGCGGGCGCACTCCACGTTGATTCACCAGGCTTAGCTGGCACTGTGCTGCGCTCACCACCGAGGAGCCCAGCACACTGCCAGTTAGAAGACAAAAGCGCCAAGAGGCGCTTTTGTCGGGCAATGTCATCACTACACAGGCCCATGGATACATTCACCGCGAGACAAATGCATCCATGGGAACCTGTTACGACTCAATAAACTGTGGTGGCGTAGAAACGCAAAGGAGCGTAGTTGTTACCCAAGCCACCGCGGTAAAAAGTGGCCGCGTAGGTGGAGTTCGTAGAACCGATATAGGTAATACCAGGCAAGTCGAAGGTATCCGTTTGCAGACCGGTAATGATCGCGTTCGCCAATGATTTTTGGCCACCGGTCCCGCCGCCTTTTATGGCCACCATTTCAAACTGGAAGGGATAGCCTGCTTGCATGCCCACGCGTTGGTTGGTGTCATGCGTGCCGGTTGACATGTCATAGTTGGGGCTGATGCCGTCCAACTTGACCCAGCTTGCACCCTTGATTTCGCTAGATGCTTTCGTTGCGCTCCAGATTTTTTCCAGCGAAACGATGCCAAACGCGTAGGTGGTAGTGTCGGCCGACACGCCGGTGATTACGTCACTTCCGCTCCCCTTGGCGTAGTTCAGGTAGTTGCCCGTAGCGCTGGTGTAGGTGTAGTCGCCGCTGCTAGCAGCAGTACCCAGGATGGGAGCGGAATAGCCCGTTGCCGTCTTGGTTCCAGCTACCAGGGAGGTGGAGTCGAAGCCTTCCAGAGCCGCCTGGCCGGCGAACTGGACATTCGATGCGGCCTGGGTGCCCGAGAAAGGCACACGGCGCCAGAAGGAGATGTCAGTCGTGTCCGAGGCGCCAGCCGCGTCCAGGCCGCCCGAGATCAAGGCAGCGGTGGCCTTGCCGGTTATCAACGCGGTCATGTCCGACGACCGGATGCTGGGCTGGCAAGCGGCGGTCAGAGTGGATGTGGTGGTCGAGCTGCCAATTGCTGTGGAATCGCACGATGAAGCGAGGCGGCCAGCGGCTACTTCGCGCCTGATCAATGCTTTCAAAGCGAGGTCGTTCACCATGATGCCAAAGCCTTGCATGCCGGTCACGGT
>CAMDKE010000157.1 GCA_945901215.1 Comamonas sp. lk | reverse complement strand
ACCCCCAGCGCCAGTATCGCCCCCCAGGCCGTGATGGACACCTCTTGCGTGGGCCAATACCACCAGGTCAACGGCCCCAACGCAAGCGCCGCGCCCAGTTGGCTGCCGGTGGACGACACCAGCGAGGGCAAACCGGCGAGGTAGCGCTTGGTAAAACTGGCAGAGAGTCCATAGCACAGGCAGGCAAACAGGCAGGCCAGCACGCCCCAGCCGCTGGACAAACCCGATGCATCGGGTCGAAAACTGGCCTTGTCCCAGGCCAGCATGCCCACACCCACAAAGCCGATTACCAAGCCCACCATGCGCGAGCCGCTGGGCCGGTCCTTGAGCCAGGCCCAGGCAATGGCCGCGCCAAACAGCGGCACCGTGGCATTGAGCAGCGAGGACAGACCAATAGTGATCGACTGGAGCGCAAACGACAGGCAGACAAATGGAATGGCCGAATTGCTAATGCCAACCAAAAACACCAGCTTCCAATGCTTGCGTAACGTGGCCGTGTGGCCGCGTGCCACCAAGATGGGCAGCAAAAACAGCGTTGCTATGCACACCCGCAATCCAGCGGTGACCACCGGTCCGAAGGCCACGGTACCGATGCGCATGAACAAAAACGAGGCACCCCAAATGGCGGCAAGCGCGACAAACTCGGGAATCCAGGAGGCGGGGCGGGGCGAGGCGAGGTTCAAACCGTTCTTTCAAGTTGCAGCAGGGCCGCCTTGCGGTCCAGCCCGCCAGCATAGCCAGTGAGCGCGCCGCCTGCACCCAGCACGCGGTGGCAGGGCACGACGATGGAAATCGGGTTACGCCCAATGGCCGCAGCCACGGCGCGCACGGCCAGCGGTCGGTCGATGCGCCGGGCCAGCGCACCATAGCTGGTGGTGGCCCCTGGGGCGATTGTTAACAAGGCGTGCCATACGCGTTGCTGAAAGTCCGTGCCGTCACCCAAGTCCAGTGACAGGTCAAACGCGCTACGCTGCCCGGCAAAGTACTCGGCGAGTTGCGTCTGGGCTTTAAGCAGCACCGGGTGCGATGGGTCTTGCGGCCAGGTTCTGGTGTCGCTCTGGTGCTTTTGCCCGTCAAACCAGACGCCGCACAGACCGTGGCTGCTAGCGGCTAGCGTCATGGGGCCTAGAGGGCTGTCGAAGTGGCTGCGTGCGGGCAGTGGTTGCAGGGTCGTTTTCATAGGATGCATGTTCTAAGGAGGCAAGGTGTGTCAGGTAGAAACAAGGCATGGCCTCGTCAAGAAGTCAATGCCTTAAAGGCCTTGGCCAGCGCCACTGTGTGTGCCGATGCTGCCGCATATTGCGAGTCTTGGGTGCTCCATAGTACGCGCAGGATTGGAGCGGAAGTAACACGGGTATGGTAGGGGCAAACCATGCGCAGGCGATGGCGTTTAGCTGGCCGTTTCCAGCGATGGACCTTGGGGTCTGACGGTGGCTGGCACCTACAATCGTTGCGGGATTTCGGAGTATGTGAAATCGTTCAATAAATTAATTTGTAAGGGAAATCATGTCCATCTCACCCGCCATCTTCAAAGCCTATGACATCCGAGGCATTGTCCCTAGCACAGTCAATGAAGAAGTCGCCCTGCGCCTGGGTCGGGCTTTTGGTACGGTGGCGCTGAGCCAAGGGCAAACGACAGTGGCAGTGGGTAGGGATGGGCGCTTGAGCGGCCCGGCGCTCTGCATAGCCCTGATGCGCGGCCTGCAAGACGTGGGCGTGCAGGTGATTGATGTTGGCATGGTCACAACGCCCATGCTCTACTTCGCCGCTTGCACCTTGTGCAGTAGCGGCATTCAGGTGACCGGTAGCCACAACCCGCGCGACTACAACGGCTTCAAGATGGTGATGGGTGGCAAAGCGATTTACGGCGACGAGATTCAGGCCCTGCGCCAGATGATGGTTGACGAGTCCTGGGCGCTGCAAAGCGGTGGCACTTGCACCAGCGCTGACGTGCTGTCCGCTTACACCGCAAAAATCGTCGGCGACATCCGCCTGGCGCGCCCCCTGAAAATCGTGGTGGACTGCGGCAACGGTGTGGCCGGCGCCTCGGCGCCGGCCATCTTGCGCGCCATCGGCTGCGAAGTGACTGAGCTGTACAGCGAGGTCGATGGCAACTTTCCCAACCACCATCCCGACCCCAGCAAGCCCGAAAACCTGCGCGACCTGATTGCCGCCCTGCAGGCCAGCGACGCCGAACTCGGCCTGGCATTTGACGGCGATGGCGACCGCCTAGGGATAGTTACCCGCGACGGCAGCAACATCTTCCCCGACCGGCAGATGATGCTGTTTGCCCAGGACGTGCTTTCGCGCGTGCCAGGCGGCACCATTGTGTTTGACGTGAAGTGCTCTCAGCGCCTGGCCCCGGCCATTGAGGCGGCCGGTGGCGTGCCGCTGATGTTTAAAACCGGCCATTCGCTTATCAAGGCCAAAATGCGCGAACTCGATTCGCCCTTGGGCGGCGAGATGAGCGGCCACATCTTCTTCAAAGAGCGCTGGTTTGGTTTTGACGACGGCACCTACGCCGGTTGCCGCTTGCTGGAAATTGTGAGCAAAGTGGCCGACTCCAACGCGCTCTTGCACGCTTTGCCCACCAGCTTTTCCACGCCCGAGCTCAACGTGCCTTGCGCCGAGGGCGAGCCGCACAGCGTGGTTGCGCAACTGGTGGCGCGCGCGGATTTTGTGGCGCCGGCGGTGCTCAACACCATTGACGGCCTGCGTGTGGACTGGCCTGATGGCTTTGGCCTGGTACGCGCGTCTAACACCACGCCGGTGCTCGTGTTGCGCTTTGAGGGCCACACGCCCGAGGCGCTTACGCGCATTGAGGCGGCCATGCTGGCGCTGCTGCGCGCCGTCAAGCCCGACGCGCATTTCGAGCAAGCGGCGCACTGACCGTGCAAGTTGCGTGCGCCATCAGCACCACGGCCCGATGCGCATATTGATCGTCAAGCTCTCGTCTCTGGGCGACGTGGTGCAGACGATGCCGGTGGTGCACGACATTCGTCAGGCCTTTGCGCAGGCACAGATTGACTGGGTGGTAGAGGAGGCCTTTGCGCCTCTGGTACAAGAGGTAAGCGGCTTGCGGCGCGTGTTGCCGATCGCGCAGCGGCGCTGGCGCAAGTCGTGGTTTTCCGCGTCCACCCGCCACGAGCGAGCGGCGTTTGCCAAGCAACTGCAGGATCAGGCCTATGACGCGGTGATTGATTTTCAGGGCCTCGTCAAATCTGCCTTGGTGGCGCGCAGCGCGCGCCTGGTGCCCGGTGGCTTTCGCGCCACCTACGCCAACGCCAGCGAAGCCTGTGCTTACGAGTGGCCGGTGCGCTGGCTGCTAGACCGCTTGGTGCCCATGCCCCAACGCATCCATGCCGTGGCGCGCTACCGGTTGCTGGCCGCGCAGGCGCTGGGTTACACGGTTGCCGGCCCCAACATCTACCCGCTGGCACTCCTGGCGATGGACGCTGTGGAGGATGAGCGCTACGGCGTGGTCTTGGCCCATGGCACCACGCGCGCCGACAACGAATGGCCTGAGGGCGATTGGATCGCCCTTGGGCAGCGGCTTATTGCCCAAGGCCACACGGTGGAGCTGCCCCAGGTGGGTGGCCTGGAGTTGGCGCGGGTGCAGCGCATCGCCCAGGCACTGGGGCCGCAGGCGCGTGTGTGGCCCTCGCTGTCGCTTGCGCAAGTGGCGCAGCGCATGGCGGCATCACGCGGAGTTATTGGTGTGGATTCGGGCCTTAGCCATCTGGCGGTGGCGCTGGACCTGCCGCATGTGCAAATTTTCAGTCAACCCCGCGCCTGGCGTGCCGGGCCGGTGGGCTGCGCCCACCAGGTGGCTATCGGGGGTGCGGCCCCGCCCAACGTGGCCCAGGCTTGGGCTGCCTGGGAGGCGGCACGTGGTGCGCACGAGCGCTCCAAAGCACCAGCCGACCCATCGGAGGTGTGGGGATGAAGGCCCACTGGTCAGAGCGGCTAGCTTTGGGCTTGTACAGCGCCGCGATGGTGTTGGCGCAGCCGCTGCTGCGCCTGAAGCTGCTGCTGCGTTCGCGTAAAGAACCGGCCTATGGGCAAGATGTGGCCCAGCGTTTTGGATGCTACGCCGGGCTTGCCCCGACCGACAAGCCCTTTATCTGGGTCCATGCCGTGTCGCTGGGCGAGACACGGGCGGTTGCGCCCTTGCTGCGCCATCTGCGCCAGGCGCTGCCGGGTATGCGCTTGCTGCTGACCCACGGTACTGCCACCGGGCTAGAGGCGGGGCGCGCTTTGCTGCAGCCGGGCGATGTGCAGGTATGGCAGCCATGGGACACACCTCTGGCCACCCGGCGTTTTGTGCAGCAGTTTCGCCCGCGCATCGGTTTGTTGGTGGAGACCGAGGTCTGGCCCAACCTGGTGCACGCCTGCGTACAAGCGCAAGTACCGGTGTGTTTGGTTAACGCACGCTTGAGCGCCAAATCCCTGCGCAAAGCGCAGCGTCTGGACTGGCTGGCCGTGCCGGCGTTTCGTGGCCTGAGCGCGGTCTGGCCGCAGTCGGGTGACGACGCGGCCCGGCTGCGAAGCCTGGGTGCCCAGGTGCAAGCACCCACGGGCAATCTGAAATTTGACACTACGCCCCAAGCCGATCAGTGCGCCCAGGGCCAGTTCTTGCGCCAAAGCGTGGGCCGGCCGGTGCTGCTGCTGGCGAGTTCGCGCGAGGGCGAAGAGCAAATGCTCTTAGACGCGCTGCGCGCGCAATCCGGGTCCGAGCGCAGCGTGCAGTGGTTACTGGTGCCACGCCACCCACAACGCTTTGATGCCGTGGCGGCGCTGTGCGTGGCTGCCGGCCTGACCGTGTCGCGCCGCAGCGTGGACGGAAGCGGTTTTGCCCCCGCCGACATCTGGATCGGTGACAGCGTGGGCGAAATGGCTTTGTATTTTGGGTTGGCTGACGTGGCCTTGTTGGGCGGCAGTTTTGCGCCGCTGGGCGGGCAAAACCTGATTGAGGCCGCTGCCTGTGGCTGCCCGGTGGTGATGGGTCCGCACACTTTTAATTTTGCCTCCGCTGCCGAGCTGGCGCAGGTGGAAGGCGCAGCGTTTGAGCTGCCAGATCTGCCTCAGGCCTTGGGCTACGCCTTGCACTTGGTGTACGACCCGCTGGAGTTGGAGGCCGCCAGCAGCGCCGCGCTGGCGTTTGCGTTGCGCCACCGGGGTGCGGCTTTACGCACCTGCGCGCGCATCGTTGCGTGGTTGGCCCGCCAGCGGATCTAGGGCCTGCGGCGCTTTTGCGCCGGGGCTGATGCGCGCTATTTTGCCAACAAGGCGTTGACGTTTTGCAGGTCCGATTCCGCCAGCGTACCCGCCGCCTGGCGCAGCTTGAGTCCGCCCACCAACACGTCGTAGCGGGCCTTGGCCAGCTTGGCCTTGGTGTCAAACAACTGGCTTTGCGAGTTCAGCACGTCGATGTTGATGCGCACGCCCACCTGGTAGCCCAGTTTGTTGGCATCCAGGGCGCTTTGGCTGGAAACCTCGGCTGCTTCATAGGCTTTGACCTGGCCCAAAACCGATTGCACACCGTAGTACACGGTGCGCGTGGTTTGCAGGGCATTGCGTCGGACGGTTTCGAGGTCGTTGCGGGCTTTTTCTTCCAGTGCCACGGTCTCTTTAAGGCGGGCGTCTAGGGTGCGACCGGTGAACAAAGGAATCGTCAGGGTCACGCCCACCGATGCGCTTTGGCCGTCGCCGGGGCGGGTGTTGGTCCCTGACATACTGTTGTTAAAAGCTTGGCCCGCTGCAGTCATCCCGGTGCTGTTGGACGAGGTGCTGGTCCCGCCCCATGGAAGCGATTTGCCCACCGCCGCATTGAGTGCCAGGGAGGGTGCCGTGCTGGCGCGGGACTTTTCCGACTCCAGTTGCGCCAATTCCAACTCAACCCGTTTGGACTGGATTTGGGGCTGATTTGCTTCGGTGGTGGCGGTCCACTGCGCTTCCCCACCGATCAAGGTGGGCAACTGCAAGGGCAGGCGCACGCCGACGGGCTCTGCGCTGGCAATGCCAACTTGCTGGTTGAGCAGGCTCTTCTTGATGGTGAGGTCGTTCTCGGCGGCGATTTCCTGGGCCAGCACCAGGTCAAAGCGGGCTTGGGCTTCCCTCGCGTCGGTGATGGTGGCGGTACCCACTTCAAAATTGCGCTTGGCCGATGCCAGTTGCTCGGCTACCGCTGCCTTTTGTGCGCGAACGAAGGCCAGACTATCGGTGGCTGCCAGCACGTCAAAGTATGCCGAGCTCACGCGCACCATCAGGTCCTGCTGAGTGGCGTTCAGTGCGGCTTGGGCAATGGCCACGCCGCGCTGGGCCTGGGTCAAGACCACCGTGTTTACGCGGTTGTATAGGGGCTGGGACAGTTGTACACCCAAGCTGGCGTCGGTTTGCGCCTTATCGCTGGTCGAATCTGTGGTTGAGTACGGGATGCCGAGCTCGTTGGTGCTGGTGGAATCGGTCGAACTGCTTCCTTGTTCCCAGCCGCGTTTAAGCCCAGCCTGCAGGGCCACCGTGGGCGTATTGAGTGCCAGTGCTTGCTCAACTCTGGCGGACGTGGCCGCGAACTGGGCTTGCGCGGACTGGTAGGCGGAATCGTAACTTTGCGCGGCGCGGTAAAGGTCCAGCAGGC
>CAMDKE010000156.1 GCA_945901215.1 Comamonas sp. lk | reverse complement strand
GTCGAGTTCGGTCAGTGACAACTGGCGACCGTCATAAATCGAATACGGGCCGGCCGGATCGAACTTGAGGGCGGTAAAGCCCATCTTCAGGTATTCGGCAGCGCGCTCGGCGGCCAGCACGGGGTCGGCGTAGACGTTGGTCTTGTCGCCGTCTTTTGGGTAGATGTAGGTGTAGCTGCGCAGCTTCTCGTGCACCTGGCCGCCCAGCAGCTTGTAGACGGGCTTATTGACGTCTTTGCCCACAATGTCCCAGCAGGCCATCTCAATGCCACTGAGAATACCCATGGTCGAGATATCGGGCCGCTGGATAAAGCCACTGCCGTAGACGCTGCGCCAGATGCGCTCGGTGTCATAAGGGTCTTTGCCAAGCACGCAGCGTTCCACCACGTCTTTGACCATTTGCTCCACCACATTCGGGTGGTAGGGTAGGTTGTACACCTCGCCCAGGCCCTCAATGCCTTCGTCGGTGATGAGCTTTAAAAACACAAAGTAACGCCCACCAAAGCCAGGCGGCGGGTTGCCCACGACAAAGGTTTTAACGTCGGTAATTTTCATGTGGTCTCCTCACTTTTTTATAGGGTCGCGCGTAACCCGGGTTCAGGTGGCGCTGTTGATAATTTTGTACTCCAGGTAGTCTTGCAGGCCAAAACGACCCCATTCACGGCCGTTACCGCTTTGTTTGAAGCCGCCAAAGGGCGAGCAATAGTCCTGGCCCGTGCCGTTGATGGATACCGTGCCGGCGCGCAGGCGCCGCGCCACCCGTTTGGCGCGCGCCACGTCGGCGCACTGGATGTAGGCGGCCAGGCCGTAGGGCGTGTCGTTGGCAATGGCGATGGCGTCTTTTTCGGTGTCAAAAGGAATCATCACCAGCACCGGTCCAAAAATCTCCTCGCGGGCAATGCGCATTTGGTTGTTCACATCCGCAAACACCGTGGGGCGGGCGAAATAGCCTTTCTCAAAACCCTCGGGCCGGCCCACGCCGCCGCACAACAGGCGCGCGCCTTCGTCTATCCCAACCTGGATATAGCGCTGCACCGTGTCAAACTGGCGCTTGGACGCCAGCGGTCCAATGCCGTTGCCCTTGTCCGCGGGGTGAATCACCTTGACGGCGGCACCGGCCTGCGCCGCAAATTCCACCGCCTGGGCGTAAACCGATCGCTCGACCAGCAAGCGCGTGGGCGCGTTGCAGCTTTGGCCGGTGTTGCTCATGCATTTGTTGACGCTCCAGCGTACCGCCTTGTCAACTTTGGAGTCGGCAAAAATAATGTTGGGCGACTTGCCGCCCAGTTCTTGCACCACGCGTTTGACCGTGTCTGCTGCATGTTTAGCAACAGAAATGCCGGCGGCCGTTGACCCGGTAAACGACACCAGGTCCACATCCGGATGGCTGCTAAGCGCCGGGCCGATCAGCGGGCCGTCGCCGTAAATCATGTTGAATACGCCAGCGGGGTAACCGGCCTCGTGCACAAATTCGGCCACCAGTTTGGCGGAAAGCGCCGCGTATTCGCTGGGCTTGAGCACCACGGTGCAACCGGCCAAGAGTGCGGGCGCGAGTTTGGAGACGATCTGGTTGAGCGGCCAGTTCCAGGGCGTGATAAGCACGCATACGCCAATGGGCTCGCACACCAAGTCGCCGTTGGGGCCGCTGCGGGTTTCCCAGGGGTAGTCTTTGGCGGCGTCCAGAGTGGCCTTTAGGTGGCCGGGGCCGCATTCGGCTTGGGCGTTATAGGCCCAAGCCCAGGGCGCGCCCATTTCGGTGCTCAGGGCTTGCGCCATTTCGGTGTAGCGGCGCTCAAACGCGGCTTGCAGCTTGTGCAGCAGCTCGGTGCGCTGCGCCAGCGTGGTTTGGCTGAAGCTATCGAAGGCGTGCCGGGCGGCGGCCACAGCGCGGTTCACGTCGTCGGCGCTGCCCATCATCACCTCGCCCACCACCGATTCGTCGCCGGGGCTGACCACCGGGTGTACCGTGTGCGCGCCCACTGGCTCAACCCAGGCGCCGTCAATGTAAAAGTTGCAATGTGTCATGGGGGTTCTCGATTCCAAAAAAAGGGGGATGCGTGGCTTAGACCAGGCTGATCCAGGTTGACTTGGTTTGCAGGTAAGACAGCAGGCTGTCTTTGTGCTTGTCGCGCGAATTGCCACTTTGCTTGTAGCCGCCAAAGGGCTGCGTCATGTCGCCATCGCCAAAGCAGTTGACCCAGACCACACCGGCCTCCAGCGCGGCGCTCATGCGGTGTGCGGTTTTCAGGTCTGCGGTCCAGACGCTGGCGGCCAGGCCGTAAATTGAATCGTTGGCCAGGGCAATGGCCTCGGCCTCCGTGTCAAAAGCCTGAACGGACGCCACCGGGCCGAACGTTTCGTCTTGAACAATGGCCATGTCTTGGGTGACGTGGGTAAGCAAAGTCATGGGTACATAGGCGCCGCCACCCGGCAGCGTCAGGGGGCGCGTGGAGCCGGGTACGGGCAAGGCCACGGTGGCACCTTGTTCGCAGGCGCGCTGTACTTTGGCCATCACGTTGGCGCGCTGGGTTTGGCTGACCACCGGGCCCAGGGTGGTGGCTGGGTCCAAAGGGTCGCCCGGCTGGTACAGGGCCGCAGCGCGTTCGATAAAGCGCGCTACAAAGCGGTCGTGAATCGAGCGGTGCACCAGCAGGCGCGAGCCCGCGTTGCAGACCTGGCCCGCGTTGTCAAAAATGCCACCTACGGCCCGGTCCACGGCGGCGTCAAAGTCATACAGGTCGGGCATGAAAATCTGCGGGCTTTTGCCTCCGGTCTCCAGCGCCACGCGCTTCATATTGCTTTGGCCGGCATACCCCAGCAGCAGCTTGCCCACGGCAGTCGAGCCCGTGAAGGTGATTTTGGCCACGTCCATGTGCAGTGCCAGCGCCTTGCCGGCTTCGGTACCCATGCCGTTGACCACGTTGAACACGCCAGCCGGGCCGCCTGCGTCCACAAACAGTTGCGCCAGGCGGGTGCAGCTTAGCGGCGCCTGTTCAGCGGGTTTGAGCACCACGCAGTTGCCCGCAGCCAAGATGGGTGCGAGTTTCCACACCGCCATCAGCATGGGGTAGTTCCACGGCGTGATCGCGCCCACCACGCCCAGCGGTTCGTGGGTAATGGTGTGCAGCGCACTGGCGTCGGTGTGGGTGACGACACCCTCGATTTTGTCGATGCATTCGGCAAAGTAGCGAATGGTTTTCAGCACCTCGGGCAGGTCAATGTTGAACATGTCCGAAATGGGCTTGCCCATGTCCAGCGTTTCCAGCAGGGCTAATTCTTCGCTATTCGCCTCTACCAGATTGGCCCATTGCAGCAGCACTTCAGCGCGCGCACGTGGCGCCTGTTTCGCCCAGCGGCCATCGCGCCAGGCTGCAAGACCAGACGCTACGGCGCGGTCAATGTCTGCGGCCTTGCCGCGCGCCATTTGCGCCAGGACCGCACCGTTGGCGGGGTTGACGCTATCAAAGGTTTCACCGGCAAGCGCTGACACGTACTGGCCTTCGATGAACAGGCCTGTGGCAATCTCGATGCGGGCAGCGCGGTCTAGCCAGTCTTGGTGGGTTAGTGCGGTGGTCATGGTTTGGCTGCTTATTCGGCGACCAGCTCGGTCGGGTAACCGGGGGCGCGTAACTCCAGGCCGCAAGCGGCCTCAATCATGCGCACCACCTCGGGCGACTGGGCCTGGCTGCCGTACAGGCCGCGCGCGCGTCGAAAGATTTGCTGCGCCATAGAACCCAGCTCCAGTGGCACGCCGATTTTTTCGGCAATGCCGTTGACCAGCCCCAGGTCTTTGCAGGCCAAGTCCATGGTGAACTTGACGTTGTAGCTGCCCGAGAGCACCAGCTTAGACTCGGTTTCGTGCACAAAGCTGTTGCCCGAACTGGCGCGAATGGCGCGGTAGGTGGCATCCGGGTCCACGCCGTATTTGGCCGGCAGCATCATGGCCTCGCCCGCAGCGATCAAGTGGATAAAGGCCAGCATGTTGGTGACGACTTTGACGACGGACGCATTGCCCATCTTGCCCATGTAAATGATCTCGCCCCCCATGGTGCCCAAAATGTCTTTTACGCGGTCGAAGGTGCTTTGCTCGCCACCCACCAGCACCGTGATCTCGCCCGAATTGGCCAGGTGCACGCCGCCAGTCACCGGGCATTCCAGCACGGTGATGCCTTTGCTGGCAGCCACATCGGCCAGGCGCAGCAGGTCTTCCATGTCGGTGGTGCTCATCTCGATCCAGGTGCCGCCGCTCTTCAAGTTCTCGAACACGCCACCGGCACCTTCGACTACTTTGCGCGACACGGCGGGCGAGGGCAGCACGGTGATCACCACATCCGCATCACGGCAGGTGCCCGCCACGTCGTCGGACCAGGTGGCGCCGCCCGCCAGCAGTCGTTGGGCCAGGTCCTTGTTCAAGTCATTGACCGTCACCGGGTAACCGGCTTTGACCAGGTTGTTGCACAGGCCTTCGCCCAGTGCGCCCAGGCCGATAAAACCGATGCGAAGTTTAGAAGTGCTCATGCTGCGTCCTTGTGGTCAAAAGTTGGGAATGAAGAGAATGCTTTAGCGGTTGACGTCCACCACCACGCGCCCGCGCGAGGTACCGGCCATAAAGTCTTTGGCCAGGGCCACCACCTCGCCCAGGCCCACCACGCGCTGCATCTGCGCTTGGGCCGGGGCGGCAAATTCGGTGGCCAGGCGCTGCCAGGCGGCCATGCGCCGCGCTTTGGGGCACATCACCGAGTCCACGCCCAAGAGGCGCACGCCGCGCAGAATAAAGGGCATGACCGTGGTGTCCAGGCCAAAACCACCGGCCAGGCCGCAGGCCGCCACGGCGCCGCCGTAGTCGATTTCGCTCAGCATGCGCGCCAGTACGGTGCCGCCGACCACGTCCACCGCGCCTTGCCAGCGCTGGCTACCCAGAGGGGCGGGTTTTTCTTTCCACTCCGGGCCGCCGATCACGTCTTTGGCGCCCAGGCCCAATAAATAGTCGCGGTTCTCATCCGGGCGCTGGCTCAGCGCGGTGACTTCATAGCCCAAGCCTGTCAGAAGGCTGATGGCCACGCTGCCCACGCCGCCGTTGGCGCCGCTAACCAAAATCTTGCCGCTCTTGACGCCCGCGTCCTCCAAGGCCATCACGCACAGCATGGCGGTCAGACCTGCGGTGCCGATGGCCATGGCGCTTTGGCTGCTCAAGGCCGCAGGCAGAGGCACCAGCCACTCGGCTTTGACGCGCTGCATCTGGCTGTAGCCGCCCCAAAAGCGCTCGCCTACGCTCCAACCGGTCAGCACCACTTTGTCGCCCGCCTTGTAATCCACGCTGCTGGACTCGACCACTGTTCCCGCAAAGTCAATACCCGGCACCATGGGGAAGCTGCGGATGATCTTGCCGGTGCCTGTGAGCGCCATGGCGTCTTTGTAGTTGATGCTGGAGTAGTCAATCGCCACCAGCACCTCGCCCACTGGCAGGTCGGCCTGGGTAAGCGGCTTGAGTTGGGGGACGGGTTTGCCATCGACTTGGTCAATAACAAGGGCTTGGAACGATGTGGTCATGGTGGGTTCTAGAGAAGCTAGTGAATAAGAGGGTTTAATTAAACGATAAGGCAGCGCCTAGGCGTTGTCGGCCAGCACCATGTCGGCGCCTTTTTCGGCGACCATGATGACCGGCGCGTTGGTGTTGCCTGAGGTCACGGCCGGGAACACCGAGGCGTCAATCACCCGCAGGCGGCGCATGCCGTGCACGCGCAGGCGCGCGTCCACGACCGCCATGGCAGCGTCCGGCCCCATGGCGCAGGTGCACGACGCGTGGTAGACCGAGCCGCCGCGCTTGGCAAAGTCGGCCATGATTGCCTCGTCACTCTGTACATCTGCGCCGGGCAGGTGTTCGCTTTGCACGATATCTGCCAGTGGCGCAGCCGCAGCAATGCTGCGCACCATGCGCGCGCCCTCCACAATGTCCTGGCGGTCGTGCTCGGTGGTGAGAAAGTTGGTGGTGATCAGGGGCTTGTCCTGCGGGTTGGCAGATTGAATTTGCACACTGCCCCGGCTGGTGGGGCGGCAGGTGTTGAACGAGATCAGAAACGCTGCAAACGGGTCCGGGTTTTGCAGCTGAAAGCGCTTACCCACCGGCGCGGTGTTGGCGGTGTAGCTAATGGGGTTGAAGTACAGATGCAAATTGGGTTGCGCCAGGTCGGCTCTGCTGCGCACGAAGGCGCCGGCCTGGTTCACGCTCATGCCCAGCGGGCCCTTGCGGTCCAGTGCATAACGGATACCGGCCCAGACCTTGCCGTACCACGGCCCCAGCGTGTTGTTGAGCGTAGGCACCTTGGACTTGAAGAAGTAAGACACGCACAAATGGTCTTGCAGGCCCTGTCCCACTCCCGGTAGGTGGTGCACCACGGGCACGCCTCTCTGGGTTAGCAAGGCCGCGTCGCCCACGCCCGAGAGCTGCAACAGCTGAGGCGAATTGATGGCGCCGCCGCACAAAATCACTTCTTTGCGGCTCTTGAAGCGCTGCGTGGCGCTGCCTACCACGCACTCCACACCCACGGCTTCGCGCCCCTGGAGCAGCACGCGCTGGACCAGCGCACCGGTGCGCACCGTCAGGTTGCTGCGGCGCATGGCCGGGCGCAAAAATGCGTTCGACG
>CAMDKE010000155.1 GCA_945901215.1 Comamonas sp. lk | reverse complement strand
TGCTGCGCTGGCTTTGCCACACGGGGGGAGCGTCCGGATGCAGGCCGCAAGCGGCGAGTTGCTGCAATATCTGGTGGTCTGCACCGGGCACGGTGCGCGCTGTGTCGACGTCTTCGATGCGCACCAGCCACTGGCCGCCGTGGGCGCGGGCGTCAAGCCAACTGGCCAGGGCTGCAACCAGTGAGCCCGCGTGCAGCGGTCCGGTCGGCGAGGGCGCAAAGCGCCCTACGTAGCGGCTCTGCGCTGGCGGCTCCATGTGTTCCGTGCGGCCTGTAAGACCCGGTTAACCGATGGCCAGCGCCAGTTCCAGCCCGGAGACAAAGGCGTTTTCCACCCGGTGGCCCAGGCACCAGTCGCCGCACAGGCCCAGGCCGTTTTTGGCGCTCCAGACATGGCTTTGGCCCAGGGCCTGACCGGTTTTGGCATACAGCCAGCGGTGCGATTCCACGTGGCTGGGCGCGGCGCGGATGCCCGTAACTTCGGAAAAAGCCTTGATCAGCTTGCCCTGGACCCGGTCCTTGCTGTCGTTGATGTGTTCTTGCGACCACGCGGCGCTGGCTTGTACCGTCCAGCGTTCGATCATGCGGCGGCCGGGCTTGCTCGACTCGCGCGCCAGCCAGGCAATGCGGTGGTGGGTGCTGCGCGCCGCGTTCCACTGCGGCCCTAACGTGGTCAGGCCCGGCTGCACCGCTTGCGGGAAAGCCAGCATCAGCGTCCAGCAAGGCGCCACGGTGACTTGTTGGAGTTTTTGCTGCGTTGCCACTGTAGGTCGGCGGGACTTGGGCACGGTTTGCAGCAGCGCCAGTGCCTGCGGGCTGGGCACGGCCAGCAGCACGGCGTCAAACCCGGCGTACACATGGGTGCTGTCGTCGCCACCCAAGGTGCGCAACTGCCACTGAGACTTGTCCAAGGCATCGGTCTCGATGTGGGTAACCTGGGTTTCCAGCAGCAGGCAGTCCGCTAGCGGTGCGGCCCAGGCTTTGACCAGGGCGCTCATGCCCGGCTTGGCCACCCAGTGGGGCTCCCGCGCGGGCAGTCCTGCGGCCGCCACCCGGCCACGTTCATCGAGCACCTGCACCATGTTGGCGCTCCAGGGGCGGCAGACCTTGGGCGTGGTTTCCAGGGCCTGGACAAAACGCGGGTCGCGCACTGTGAAGTACTGCGCGCCGTGGTCAAAAGTGCCAAACGGGCTATTGCGGGTAGACATGCGACCGCCCACACCCCGGCTTTTCTCAAACAGAGTGACGCTGTGGCCCGCTTGCACCAGGGTTCGGGCGCAGGTTACAGCCGCCAAGCCGGCACCTACGATGGCGATGTTTTTGGGCGATGTGTGCATGTTTTCTCCAAGGTGAAATGGTCTTTGGCACTTTACACCTTGCAAAGCAGCCGTTTGGCACTAATTGATCTCGGGTTAAAACAAGCTGCAACCCTAAAATCTACCGATGATCACTTTACGAAAATCCGCTGAGCGTGGCTACGCTGACCACGGCTGGCTTAAGTCCTTTCACAGTTTTTCTTTTGCCGGGTACCACGACCCCGCGCACATGGGCTGGGGCAATTTGCGGGTCATCAACGAAGACCGCATCGCCCCGGGCATGGGCTTTGGCACCCACGGCCACCGGGATATGGAAATCATCAGCTACGTGATGTCAGGCAACCTGGCGCACAAAGACAGCATGGGCAACGTCAAGGGTATCCCGCCGGGCGACGTGCAGCGCATGAGCGCAGGCAGCGGCGTGCAGCACAGCGAGTTCAACCACGCGCCTGACGCCACCACCCATTTCTTCCAAATATGGATCGAGCCCAACGTGCGCGGTATCGAGCCCAGCTACGAGCAAAAAACCTTTGCTGCCGCAGAGAAACAAGGCGCTTTGCGCCTGGTGGCCTCGCCTGACGCAGCGCAGGGTTCGGTGCTGATCCACGCTGACGCCAAGTTGTACAGCGGCCTGTTTGACGGCGTGCAGACCACCACCTTGGCGCTGAACCCTGCACGCAAAGCCTATGTGCAAGTGTTGCGCGGCTCAATCAGCGCCAACGGCCAGGCCTTGGGCACCGGCGACGCCGCGCTGCTGGCCGGCGAGAGCCAGTTGGCCTTGGTGGACGGGCGTGACGCCGAGGTGCTGGTGTTTGACCTGTGCGCCTGAAACGCTTGCTTGCCGCCCGCACCCGCTAAGCCCGGTTTCCTTTTCCCCCGGCCTACCCGTGTTGGCGTCCCCATTTTTTGTACTCTAGGAGCTTCTTCATGACCAAAACCGTGGTTATTTTCCATTCCGGCTACGGCCACACCCAGCGCGTAGCCCAATTTGTTGCAGACGGCGCTGATGCGCAGCTGATTGCCATTGACGCCGACGGCAACATCACCGACGCCGAGTGGACCGCGCTGGACGAGGCTGACGCCATCATCATGGGCTCGCCCACCTACATGGGCATGGTGTCTTGGCAGTTCAAGAAATTCGCCGATGCATCGTCCAAACGCTGGTACGTCAGCGCTTGGAAGGACAAAGTGGCCGGTGGCTTCACCTGTTCGGCCAACCTCAGCGGCGACAAGTTGTCCACCATTCAGTACTTCATTACCCTGGCCATGCAACAAGGCATGGTCTGGGTCGGTCAGCCGGCAATGAACGACGGCAGCATCAACCGCCTGGGTTCCAGCTCTGGCGTGATGGCCCAAGTCGGCCCCACCAGCCCGGCCCAAGACATTCCCCAGGGCGACCTGGACACCGCCAAAGCCTATGGCGCACGCGTGGCGCAGGTGGCTGCGAAGTTGCGGGGCTAAGCGTACGGGCGCCCCTTGGGCGCTTCACAAACTCGGGTGCTCGGTTGGTGCAGCTTTGCCGCTCGCCCTCCCGTTTTTTGGGCTATGGGGTCTGCTTGGCCCACTGGTCTTCACGTGGGAACAGGATACGGCTACATTCGCGGTGTCGCATCCATCCCCACCTACCATGCAGCACTCACCCAAATCCAGCCAATTCGCCCTGCTACTCCAGCGCCGCTTTGCGCCGTTTTTCTGGACCCAGTTCTCCGGGGCGTTCAACGACAACGTGTTCAAGTTCGCGTTCACGGTGATGGTCACTTACCAGCTCAGCGTGGACTGGCTGCCGCCTGCCATGGCTGGGCTGGTGATTGGGGCCTTGTTTATCCTGCCGTATGTCTTGTTTTCGGCCACCAGCGGGCAGTTGGCCGACCATTGGGAAAAGTCTCGCTTGATGCGACTGGTCAAAAACCTGGAGATCGCCATCATGCTGCTGGCAGCCTATGGTTTTTGGGCGGGCAATGCCGGGGTGTTGCTGGCCTGCACCTTCTTTATGGGCTGCCATTCCACGCTGTTTGGGCCGGTCAAGTTTGCCTATATGCCGCAGGTGCTGGGCGAGCATGAACTGGTGGGCGGCAATGGCATGGTGGAAATGGGCACATTTGTGGCGATCTTGCTGGGCAATATGCTGGGCGGCCTGCTGGTGTCCATTCCTGAGGTGGGGCACACAACGGTGGCGGTGGCTTGCGTGTTGTTTGCCGTGCTGGGGCGCTGGGCGGCGGGTCGCGTACCCAACACCCCAGCCACGGGGCCCGCGCTGCAGATGAATTGGAACCCGTTTACCGAGACCGTGCGCAACATGCGGCTGGCGGCACAAGACCCGGTGGTGTTTCGCTCGCTGCTGGCAATCAGCTGGATGTGGTTTTTTGGCGCCGTTTTTCTGAGCCAGTTTCCGTCCTTCGCCAAAGAGGTCTTGCATGGCGATGAGCGCGTGGCTTCCTTGCTGTTGGTGCTCTTTTCAGTGGGTGTTGGCATAGGCGCACTGATGTGCGAGGGCCTGAGCCGCCAAAAAGTCGAAATTGGCCTGGTGCCCTTGGGTGCGATTGGTATGAGCTTGTTTGCGGGAGACCTGTATTTCGCCTCGCGCGCGCTACCGGCGTCGGAGCTGATGGGGCTGCAAGATTTCTTGGCAATTAGCGCGCACTGGCGGGTGATGGCGGACCTGGTGCTGCTGAGCCTGTTCACTGGCCTGTACAGCGTGCCCATGTATGCGCTGATTCAGCAGCGCAGCGCGGCCAGCCACCGGGCGCGCATTATTGCGGCCAACAATATTTTGAATGCGCTGTTCATGATTGCCAGCTCGCTGCTCGCCGGGGCGCTGCTGTCGGCAGGCGCCACGGTGCCTGAGATATTCCTGCTGACTGCCATCACCAACGCAGTGTTTTCGGCCTATGTGTTTGCTCGGGTGCCCGCCTACTGGCAGGGGTTTGCCGGTCTGCTGCGCCCAAGAGGCTGATTGCCCCGGCGCGTTCAATGCGCGGGAGTGGGGTCCGCAGCATCGGGCCAGCGCACGCTGCCCCGGTAGGCGTGCCAAGTGGCGTGGCCGAGCCATGGGCCTACCACCAGAAGCCCTAGGCCCCAAGGCAGCAGCGCCACCAGCACCAAGCCGGTCAAAAGCGCCCCCCACAGCAGCATCACACCCAGGTTGGTGAACACTGCCTGCAAGCTGGTGATGGCAGCTGATATGGCGTCCGTGTCACGGTCCAAGACCATGGGAATGGACACCGCCGCAGTGGCAAACACCAAGCCCGCAAAGGCGCTGCCCACCACCAGGTACGCGATCAAAAACTCCCAGTTGCCGGCATTAAAGACCGCCTCGATCACGCCGGTGGTGGACGGCATACCGGTGTTAAAAAACACGGCAAACACCACCAAGGATGCGCGACCCCAGAGCAGCTCCAGCACGATCAGCACCAACACCAACAAACCCATGCTGCGCAGGTTGGTGCTCCAGCAGGTTAGCGAATGGCGCAGTTGCGCCACGCCACCGACCTCGTGGCTGCGGCTCACATCGTACAAACCCATGGCCAAAAACGGCCCCACCAGCAGGCAACCCGATGCCATGGAGATGACGTATTCGGGCGAGTTGCGAAAAACCGCACCCAGTAGCACCGCCATGGCCCAAAAACACAGACCGTAAAACAGGGCGATGGCCTTGGCCCGGCGCGCGTCACACCAACCGCGTTGCAACCACACCAGCGGGTCGCGCCAGCGCAATGTGGCAATTTCGCACCCAGGGCCAAAAGGCGGTGGCGGCTCGTAGGGGGCGCTTGCAGGCAGGTCGTTTGTGGTGTTCATGCCCGCCAGCTTATGGGGGCTGATCAGTCAACGCAATGGGGGGAATCCAGCATGCGGCGGGCTGCCATGACACGGGAATCGGAAATCTCCAGCCCCTGCTAAAGGTTGTTATTCTTCAGGCCCACCCCCCAACCCATCCCCCATGCTCGAAGACATTAAAAAGACCCTCTGGGCATCGGCCGACAAGCTGCGCGCCAACATGGACGCCGCCGAATACAAGCATCTGGTGCTGGGCCTCATCTTCGTTAAATACATCTCCGACGCCTTTGTGGCCCGCCAGGCGGACCTGAAAACCCGCCTGCGCGACCCGGAAGATGAACTCTTTTACGGCAACGTCACCGACGAAGACATTGCCGCCGAACTAGAAGACCGCGACTACTACACCAGCGAAAACGTGTTTTGGGTGCCCGAAGGTGCGCGCTGGGAAGCCCTGCGCGCCGCCGCGCCCCAGCCAGACATTGGCAAACGCGTTGACGACGCGCTGACCGTGATCGAGTTTGATAACCCCAAGCTCAAAGGCATCCTCGACAAACGCTTTGCCCGCGCCCAATTGCCCGACGGCAAGCTGGGCGAGCTGGTCAACCTGATTTCCACCATCGGCTTTGGTGGCGACCCATCGAAGGCCCGCGACATCTTGGGCCAGGTGTACGAATATTTCTTGGGCATGTTTGCCAGCGCCGAAGGCAAGCGCGGCGGGCAGTTCTACACGCCCGCCAGCATTGTCAAAACACTGGTGGCCGTGCTCTCGCCCAGCAAAGGCCAGATTTACGACCCCTGCTGCGGGTCCAGCGGCATGTTCGTGCAGTCTGAAAAGTTCATCGAAGACCACGGCGGCAAACTGGGCGATGTCTCCATCTACGGCCAAGAAGCCAACCCCACCACCTGGCGCTTGGCGGCCATGAACCTCGTCATTCGGGGCATGGACTACAACCTAGGCAAAGAACCCGCCGACACCTTCACCCGCAACCAACACCCCGATCTGCGCGCCGACTTTTGTTTGGCCAACCCGCCTTTCAACATCAGCGACTGGTGGCACGCCAGCCTCGACGGCGACGCCCGCTGGGAATACGGCACTCCCCCGCAAGGCAACGCCAACTACGCCTGGCTGCAACACATCCTGCACCACCTAAAAGATACGGGCAGGGCGGGCATTGTGCTGGCCAACGGCAGCATGAGCAGCAGCCAAAACAGCGAAGGCCAAATCCGCGCCGCCATGGTCGATGCCGACGTGGTGGAAGTGATGGTGGCCTTGCCCGGCCAACTGTTCTTCAACACGCAAATCCCTGCGTGCTTGTGGTTCTTGGCCAAACAAAAAAAGCGCAAGGGCGAAGTGCTGTTCATCGACGCCCGCAAACAAGCCACCATGATCAGCCGCGTGCAAAGCGAGTTGACCGACGAAGTGATAGCCCGCATCAGCCAAACCGTGGCCGCGTGGCGCACGGGCGGCACCGACTACCAAGACATCGCAGGCTTTTGCCGCAGCGTGCCGCTGGCCGAAATTGGCCAACACGGCCATGTGCTCACCCCCGGCCGCTATGTGGGAGCGGAAGAAGTGGAAGACGACGACGAAGCCTTTGCC
>CAMDKE010000154.1 GCA_945901215.1 Comamonas sp. lk | reverse complement strand
CCCATCATCGGAGCGGTGTTGATGGTGCTGGCCCTTGTGCTGCTCAGCGAATTTACCCAGGCTTGGCTGCTGTACCTTGGGCTGGTGTTCATGGTGATGGTGATGTACGCCCCGGGCGGCATTGCCAGCCTCATCATGCTGAACGTGCGCCTGGCCCATTACGGTAAATTGCGTGCGCTGTTGCCCTCCTATGGAGTGCTGGCTGCGGCCGCTCTGGCGCCGCTGCTGGCGGTTGCCGCACTGGTGGAGATGGTGTACCACCGCCAGCTCAATGCGTCCATGGGCTCGCAAGTGTCATTTTTGGGGCTGGGGCTGGATACAGCATCGGGCCAATCCTGGCTCGCCGTTTGTGCCGTTTTGATCGTTGGCGGCTGGCTGTTTGCCGCGGCGCAGCGCCGGTTTTCCCTGAACTGGGGTGCGGTACAAGAGGCGATTGAACGAGAGACACAACATGGCGGAGGTGCAAGATGAGCGACGCGCACAAACCAGCTGCTGACGCGCTGGCGCTGGAGCTCCGTGATGTACGCAAAAGCTTTGGCAAGACCGAAATCATCCGAGGCACCAGTCTGGGCGTGCGCGCCGGAGAGCGGGTGGCGATCATCGGGCCCAACGGCGCGGGCAAGTCCACGTTGTTCAACCTCATTAGTGGGCGTATGCCGGTCACCAGCGGCTCCATACTGCTCAACGGCCAAAATATCCAGGGCAAAAAGCCTTTTGAGATCAACCGCTTGGGTCTTTCGCGCAGTTTTCAAATCACCAATATCTTTCCCAAACTCAGTGTGTTCGAGAACCTGCGCTGCAGCGTGCTTTACAGCCTGGGCTACGGCTACACCTTCCTGAAGTTTTTGGTCGACCTGGACGACGCCAACGCGCGCGCGCAGGAGCTGATGGAAATGATCGGGCTGGACAAAAAACGCGACGTGGTGGCGCTTAACCTCACCTACGCCGAACAGCGTGCGTTAGAGGTGGGCATCACGATTGCCGGTGGCGCCAACGTCATCCTGCTCGACGAGCCGACGGCGGGAATGAGCAAGAGCGAAACCACCCGTTTTATTGCGCTTATCAAGCAAGTCACCGAGGGCAAAACCCTGCTTACGGTGGAGCACGACATGGGCGTGGTGTTTGGCCTGGCCGACCGCATTGCGGTGTTGGTGTATGGCGAAGTCATCGCTTTCGACACGCCAGACGCCGTGCGCGCCAGCGCCCGTGTGCAAGAAGCGTATTTGGGCTCGTCGGTGGCCGACGCCCAGGTTGGTGCTTTAGAGCAAGGACATTGAAGATGCTGCAAGTGAGTCAATTACAGGCCTTTTACGGCAAGAGCCACGTTTTGCACGGGGTAGACCTGCAAGTGGGCGAGGGCGAAATCGTGGCATTGCTCGGGCGTAATGGCTCGGGGCGTTCGACCACTGCCAAGGCCATCATGGGTTTGGTGGAGAGCCAGGGCTCGGTGCTTTGGAACGGCCAGCAGATACAGGGTCGTAAGCCGTTTGAGGTGGCCCAACTCGGTGTGGGCTATGTGCCGGAAAACCGGGACATCTTCCCCAAACTCACGGTGCACCAAAACCTCTTGCTCGGGGAAAAGCGTGCCAACAAGAAGCCGCGCTGGACCTTTGAGGACATGTACAGTCTGTTTCCTCGCCTCAAGGAGCGCGAACACACCGAAGCCGGCGTGCTGTCAGGCGGTGAGCAGCAGATGCTGACTTTGTGCCGCACCCTGATGGGTGACCCCGATCTGATCATCATCGACGAGCCTACCGAAGGCCTGGCACCGAAAATTGTGGAGTTGGTGGCCGCCTACCTGCAGACCCTGCGCGCGCGCGGACTGTCGGTGCTCCTGATTGAGCAAAAGCTCACCATTGCGATGCAAATCTCTGACCGTTGCCTGGTCATGGGCCACGGCAGCATCGTGTTTGATGGCAGCCCCAAGGCCCTGCGCGAGGACAATGCGGTGCGCAAAGAATGGCTGGAAGTCTAGTTTGGCAGTCTCAGCAGCGACAATTTTCCGGTCTGGCCAAAGGAAACCTCCTACAATTTAAAAAAAGAACGATCGTTCTATTTTTCGATTCCCATTTCCCCCTCTTCTTCGTTTCTTCATTTCAAGGATTGAAAGCATGACTGCCCACTACCAGGTCCACGGCGATATTGCCGTTATCACGCTAGACAACCCGCCGGTCAACGGTCTGGGCTTGTCCACTCGGCAAGGAATCGCCCAGGGCATGGAGCAGGCGCTGGCCGACGCTGCAGTGACCGCCGTCGTAATCACTGGCGCAGGCAAAGCTTTTTCAGGCGGCGCTGATATCCGCGAGTTTGGCTCCTCAAAGGCCATGCAAGAGCCCAACCTCGGCAGCGTCATCCAGTTGATTGAACAATCGACCAAGCCCGTGGTCGCTGCTATTCATACCGTGGTGATGGGTGGCGGCCTTGAACTGGCGCTGGGCTGCCACTACCGCGTGGCTGCACCGGGCACCAGCGTTGCGCTGCCCGAAGTCAAGTTGGGGCTTCTGCCCGGCGCTGGCGGCACGCAGCGGCTGCCGCGCGTGCTGGGCGTTGAGCCCGCACTCAATATGATCGTCAGCGGCGAGGCCATCAAGGCCGAAATGCTGGCCATGCTGCCTGGCCAAAAGCTGTTTGACAAGATTGCCGCTTCGCCGGCCACCTTGGCTGATGAGGCTTTTGCCTTTGCCCGCTCGGTAGCCGCCACGCGCCCCTTACCGCTGGTTCGCGACCTGCCATGCAAGCACCCGCAGGGCGACGCTTATTTCCAGTTCGTGCGCAATATGGTGGGCGCGGTAGCAAAGAACTTCCCCGCGCCGCTCAAATGTGTGGACGCCGTAGAAGCCGCTACCAAGAAGAAGTTCGATGCCGGCATGGCCACCGAGCGTGAGATTTTTATCAACCTGATGTGGACGCCTGAGAGCCGCGCCCTGCGCCACCTGTTTTTAGGCGAGCGCGCCGCATCCAAGATTCCAGATGTGCCCGCAGACACGCCGTTGCGCGACATCAAGAGCGTGGCCATCATTGGCGCGGGCACCATGGGCGGTGGCATTGCCATGAACTTCCTCAACGCCGGTATTCCCGTCAAGATGCTGGAGATGAAGCAAGAAGCGCTAGACCGTGGCGTGAGCACCATGCGCGGCAACTACGAGTCCCAGGTCAAAAAAGGCAAGCTCAAGCAAGCCAAATATGACGAGCGCATGGCGCTCTTGTCCACCACGCTGAGCTACGACGACCTGGGCGACGCCGACATGGTGATTGAGGCCGTGTTTGAAGAAATCGGTGTCAAGGAAGCGGTGTTCAAAGAACTCGATCGCGTGATGAAGCCTGGCGCTATCTTGGCGTCCAACACATCCACCTTGGATCTGAACAAAATCGCGTCCTTTACCAAGCGTCCGCAAGACGTGGTGGGCCTGCATTTCTTCAGCCCGGCCAACGTGATGAAGCTGCTTGAAGTGGTGCGCGGCGCCCAAACGGCCAAGGATGTGATGGCCACCGTGATGGCGGTGGCCAAGACAATTCGCAAAACCGCCGTGGTGTCCGGTGTGTGCGACGGCTTTATTGGCAACCGCATGATCGAGCAGTATGGCCGCCAGGGCGGTTTCTTGCTCGACGAAGGCTGCACGCCCGAGCAAGTGGACAAGGCCATGGAAAAATTTGGCATGGCCATGGGCCCCTTCCGTATGGGTGACTTGGCGGGCAACGACATTGGCTGGGCCATCCGCAAGCGCCGCGCCACCGAGCGCGCCAACATGAAATACAGCAAGACCGCCGATTTGCTGTGCGAAAAAGGCCGCTTCGGCCAAAAAACCGGCGCCGGCTGGTACGACTACAAACCCGGCAAGCGCGACGCGATACCCAACGCTGAAGTCGTCAAGATGATCGAAGACTACCGCGCATCGAATGGCATTACGCCGCGCAAGATCAGCGACGAAGAGATCGTGCAGCGTCTGGTATTTGCGCTGGTCAATGAAGGCGCGCACATTTTGGAAGAGGGCATTGCCAACAAGGCCAGCGATATCGACATTTGCTACATCTTTGGCTACGGTTTCCCTCCCCATCGCGGCGGCCCCATGCTGTATGCCGAGGAACTGGGCTTGTTCAACGTAGTCCAGGCCATGCACCGTTTTGCCCAGAATCCGCGCGACGACGCCGATTTCTGGAAGCCCGCCCCCTTGTTGGCCCGATTGGCTGGCGAAGGTAAGACATTTAATTAAGGAATAGCCATGACTTCAGCAGTAATTGTTTCCACCGCACGCACGCCCCTGACCAAAAGCTGGAAGGGCGCCTTCAACATGACCCATGGCGCAACCATGGGCGGACACGTGGTCGAGCACGCGATTAAGCGCGCTGGCATTGAGGCCGCCGAGGTGGACGACGTCATCATGGGCTGCGGCACGCCCGAAGGCGCCACCGGCGCCAATATTGCACGCCAAATCGCATTGCGCGCTGGCTGCCCGGTCAGCGTATCTGGCATGACCATCAACCGTTTTTGCTCGTCTGGTCTGCAAACCATCGCTTTGGCCGCCCAGCGCATCATTGCCAACGAAGGTGATGTGTACGTGGCCGGTGGCCTCGAGGCCATTTCGTGCACCGCGCAGGAGATGAACAAGCACATGCTGGCCGACCCCTGGCTGGAGAAGAACAAGCCCGAGGTCTACTGGGCCATGCTGCAAACCGCCGAACAGGTCGCCAAGCGCTACGGCATTGACCGCGAGGCAATGGACCATTACGGAGCGTCGAGCCAGCAAAAAGCCACAGCCGCTCTGGAAAAAGGCCTCTTTAAGGACGAAATTGCTCCTATCAAGGTCACCATGGGTGTGGCCGACAAGGTCATGGGCATGATGACCAAGCAGGTCACAGTAAGCGACGACGAAGGCATTCGCGCTGGTACCACCTACGAGGGCATCATGGGATTGCGCTCCGCTTTGCCTGGCGGCCTCGTGTCAGCTGGCAACGCCAGCCAGTTGTCCGACGGTGCTGGTGCCGTGGTCGTGATGCATGAAAAGCTGGCCGAGCAAAAAGGCCTCAAGCCCCTGGGTCGCTTTTTGGGCTTTGCTGTAGCAGGTTGCGAGCCCGACGAGATGGGTATTGGCCCGGTCTACGCCATTCCCAAGGTGCTCAAACGCCTGGGTCTGAGCGTCCAGGACATTGACCTGTGGGAACTCAATGAAGCCTTTGCCGTGCAAGTTTTGTATTGCCGCGACAAGCTGGGCATTCCGGCGGACAAGCTCAACGTCAATGGCGGCGCCATTGCGGTGGGCCACCCGTTTGGCATGAGCGGCCAGCGCTTGACCGGCCATGCCTTGATCGAAGGTAAACGCCGCGGCGCCAAGCGCGTTTGCGTGACCATGTGCGTTGGTGGCGGCATGGGTGCGGCTGGGGTGTTTGAGGTTTTATAAGGACGCAATTGCCACAATTCTGAAAATCAGCCTCGGGCATGGCCTGGTCTGTTGGGACCCGGCCATGCCCCATTTTTTTGCTTGTCTTTGAACCGGAAGCGTTCCATGGATTCACCCTCGCGACATATCGCCCTGCAAGGCGCCAGCAATTTCCGTGATCTGGGCGGTTATCCGGGCCACGGCGGACGCGCTGTGCGCTGGCGTGTCCTGTTTCGATCGGACCACCTGGCGCGCCTGAGCGCTGCGGACCAGCAGCAGATGCAGGCGCTCAACATCGGACGCAGTTTTGACTTCCGGGGTGAGCGAGAAAGCCAGGACCAGGCCTACCAGCTAGCGCATACCCAGCGCTACAGCCTTGCCATTGAACCCACGCTGCTGCAGTCTTTGTATGCAAAGGCGCTGGCAGGCAGCCCGGTGACTGCTGACGACGCGATAGACGCCATGCATGCCAGTTACCGTGGCTATGTGCTTCAAGCTACAGATCGGTTTGCAGAGTTGTTTGCCCATCTTTTGGCGCACGATGCGCCTTTGGTCTTTCATTGCACCGCTGGCAAAGACCGCACAGGCCTGGCAGCGGCCCTGATTTTGTCAGCCCTAGGGGTCTCGCGAGCAGACATCTTGCATGACTATGTGCTCACCAATGCCCTGTACCGCCACGATGCCGGCGGCGCAGTCAGCGCGTTCAGCCCCGAAACCCTGGCCGTAGTCTGGCGCGTGCGCGAGGCTTTTTTGGAGTCCGCCTTCAAGACCATTGACCAAGACTACGGCTCCATGGCGCACTATCTGGAGGCGCGCCTGGGCTTGGACGCGTCGGCACTGGAGCGATTGCGTCAGACCTATCTCGTCTAGGCGTGCAGTTTGCGAAGGGATTGGGCTGCGAGGCCTCTTTCCCCATTGGCGGCGCGAGTTGACATAGCGCAATAGATCGAGCGCGCTTGTGCGTCCCAATAGGCGTGTCGCTTATTAGGAGACTGCATGGCCCATATCGTGATCGTTGGCGCAGGCATTGGCGGGCTTCCCGCAGCCTATGAACTGCGTGATCTGCTACCCAAGGAACACAAAATCACCGTAGTCAATTCGGTGGACTATTTTCAGTTTGTGCCCAGCAACCCCTGGCTGGCCGTAGGCTGGCGCAAGCGGGCAGACATCACGCTGCCGATCAAACCCTACCTCGAACGCAAGGGCATCGCCTTTATTGCGCAGCCGGTAACCGCCATTCAGGCCGAAGCCAATACCCTGACGCTGGGCGACGGCCAAAGCCTGGCCTACGACTATTTGGTGATCACCACCGGCCCCAAGT
>CAMDKE010000153.1 GCA_945901215.1 Comamonas sp. lk | reverse complement strand
GGCTTCTTACGGTGCGCAAAGTGCAAAAGGCGCTTGGAGGACCGTAAAATGAGCATTGTTTTGTTAGGTTTTAAAAGGAGTTTGACTATGAACGACCCCCTGTCATCTGTGGATTACACCTATGCCTATGGCGATACCGCCCAGGCGCGCAACAAAGTCCTGCGCAACACTTACTGGCTGCTTTCGCTGAGTCTGGTTCCCACCGTGCTCGGCGCATGGGCTGGCGTGGAACTGGGATTGGGCCAAATTTTTAGCGGCTGGCTGGGCTTGGTGCTCTTTCTTGCCGTGGCTTTTGGCTTCATTTATGCCATTGAACGAACCAAAAATTCGGCTGCTGGCGTCCCTATCTTGCTGGGCTTTACGTTCTTCATGGGGCTCATGCTGTCGCGGCTCATTGAATCCACACTGGGTTTCAAAAACGGTCCGGACCTGATCATGACGGCCTTTGGTGGTACTGCCGGCGTGTTTTTGGTAATGGCCAGCTTGGCATCGGTCATCAAAAGAGATCTTTCCGGCATGGGTAAATGGCTCTTTGTCGGTACCGTGGTACTGGTTTTGGGCGGGATCATCAATGTATTTGTTGGCTCTTCGGCGGGCATGATGGCGATCTCCGTTGCTGCGATTGGCATCTTTAGCGCATACATGCTGTACGACATCAAGCGCATCATTGATGGTGGGGAGACCAATTACATTTCCGCAACGCTGGCCTTGTACCTGGATATCGTCAACGTGTTTCAAAGCCTTTTGGCGCTGCTGGGCATATTTGGGGGCGAACGCGAATAAGACGGGCAGTGCATAGCCAAAAAGAGCCCCATGGGGCTCTTTTTTTTGGTCCTGGACTATAATCGTGGGCTTTACGCGGTAAGTTCAACGGGTTTAGGATTGGGCAAAGGTTTGCCCGAGGGCCTGATGCGGCTGTCGCAACTGATGGAAACAATATGAAAAACGGCATTCACCCTAACTACCGCGACGTGTGTTTCATGGACCTGTCCAACAATTTCAAGTTTGTGACCCGTTCTTGCGCCAACACCAAGGAAATGATCAAGATGGAAGATGGCCACGAACTGCCTCTATACAAATTGGATACCTCCAGCGAATCGCATCCGTTTTATACCGGCACGCAGAAATCCGTAGACAACATGGGTGGACGTGTTGAGAAGTTCCGCAATCGGTTTGGAAAAACCAGCATTAAATAACCCGGACTCAGGTTGTAACCTGACCGGAAAACAAAGGCAGTTCGGATTTCCGCTCTGCCTTTTTTTATTCCCCACCTATAAACCGTGCAATTTACTACTCCGGCCGTTGTAACGCAGGCCGCCGTCCGTCGGCTACCCCGCTTGGTACTGCTCGGGCTGTGTATCACCTATGTGTTTGCCGGCTTTTTGGGGCGCAGTCCCTGGAAGAGCGCCGACATGACTGCCATGGGCTACATGGCCGAGCTACACGCCGGAAACAGCGATTGGTGGAACCCGACACTTTTTGGGGTCGCATCGGAACAGGCCGCTTTACTGCCCTATTGGGTGGGCGCCTGGATCATGGCTTTGGCGCCTAGCGCGGACGCCGTCCAGTGGATGGTGCGAATTCCCTTTGGCCTTTTCTTGGCCCTGGCCATGGCCGCAACCTGGTACGCCAGCTACTACCTGGCCAAGAGCCCGCAGGCGCAGCCTGTTGTTTTTGCATTTGGTGGTCAGGCTAAACCTGCCGACTACGCGCGCACGATCGCCGACGGCGGCCTATTGGCCTTTCTGGCTTGCATGGGTCTGGCGCAACTGTCCCATGAGATCACACCCGAGTTGGTCCAACTCGGGTTTGTGGCGCTACTGTATTACGGCGTGGCGGCCCTGCCCTACCATTTCCACCGCGCCCAATTGGGTGTGTTGATCGGTTTGCTTGGTATGGTGCTGAGTGGAGCGCCCGTGCTAGCGCTTGTTTTTGGCAGCGGATGCACCTTGCTGGCGCTTTTAGACGGCCGGCTAGCGCAAACCGTTGCAACCGTTGGTACTCCCAATCGGTCTGCCAGCAAGGCGATCGCCCTTGCTACCCTTTTGGGCGCTGGTCTTGCCACGGCGCTGAACCTTTGGCGCTGGAAGATCGATATGCCGCACGCGCTTTGGGTCGATTGGAACGGTTTTGCGCAGTTGCTGGTGTGGTTTACCTGGCCAGCGTGGCCGCTGTCACTGTGGACGCTTTGGAGCTGGCGCAAGCAAATACGCACACGTCACATCAGCCGCCACCTCGCGTTGCCCTTGTGGCTGGCCTCAACAACCGTCATTGCTACCTTGTGCACAGGGGCATCGGACCGCACATTGCTGCTGGCGCTTCCGGCCATGGCGAGTTTGGCGGCCTTTGCACTGCCCACGTTGCAAAGGCCGATGGCTTCTCTGATCGACTGGTTTACCTTGTTGTTTTTTACGGGCTGTGGCGCCATCGTCTGGGTGGTCTGGATCGCCATGCAAACCGGCGTACCCAGCCAACCAGCCGCCAATGTCGCGCGACTGGCACCGGGGTTTGAGCCCACATTTTCAGCCTCCGCAACTGGCTTGGCTTTGCTGACCACACTGGCCTGGATGGGCCTGGTGCATTGGCGCGCCGGCAGGCACCGAGCTGCACTATGGCGCAGCCTCGTATTGCCAGCAGGCGGTGCCGTTTGGTGTTGGACGCTGCTTATGACGCTATGGCTGCCGCTGCTGGACTACACCCAAGGCTACGGCCGTTGGGTGCAATTGGTGAAAACCGAACTCAGTTCCAGTGGTTGTGTGGAGGCCAAAGGACTGGGCTCGGGTCAGGTGGCAGCACTTCAGGTGCACGGCCTGCTTACGCTGGTTGCTTCCGGTGCGCTGGTGCAGTGTCCGTGGATGCTGGTACAACCCACGGCGCAATTCGAGTTGCCTGCCACCATTGATGCATCCTTGTGGAGCCAAAAAGCCCTGGTCCGGCATCCGACCGACGCCTCGGACGCAGTGTGGGTTTTGAAACGCCGTTGATCTCGACACCTGCCCAGGCTTCAGTCCAGCTGAAATACCGCGATGCTTTCCACATGCGCCGTATGGGGAAACATATTGACAATGCCCGCCGCAGTGCAGCGGTACCCCGCCTGGGCAACCAAAATCCCCGCATCACGCGCCAGAGTCGCTGGGTTACAACTCACGTAAACGATGCGCTGTGGCGGCACCCATGGGCCGCGTAGCTCGCGGCTTTGGTGTAATTGGGCCAAAGCCTGCACCAATGAAAATGCGCCCTCTCGGGGTGGGTCGACCAGCCACTTGTCGGCACTTGCGTCACCCATCAGCAGCTCAGGCGTCATTTCAAACAAGTCACGGGTTACGAAATGGGTGGGAGCGAGTGTCCTGTGCGCAGGCCCTCGGCCTTGATTTAGGCGCAAGTTATCGCGCGAACGCTCAACCAAAGCGCCGGACCCCTCAATGCCCAATACCTCGCGTGCCTGGGTGGCCAAGGGCAAGGTGAAGTTGCCCAACCCACAAAACCAGTCAATCACCCGCTCTGATTTTTCAACTTTCAAAAGCCCCAAGGCACGAGACACCAAAACGCGGTTGATATGCGGGTTTACCTGCGTGAAGTCGGTCGGCCGAAACGGCATGGTGATGCCAAACTGCGGCAATTCGTAGGCCAGTTGTGCTGTCACATGCCCCTCCAACTCGTCCAACCGAACGATAGTCTCCGGCCCTTTGGATTGCAGCCACCACTGCACTCCCGCGTGCGCTGCAGCAAATGCGCGCAATTTGTCGCGATCGCTATCCCCCAAAGGAACCAAGTGGCGCAGTACCAATGCCGTCACGTCCCCCTGCCCAGCTTGAAAACTTGTACCCCCCACATCACCAATAGCGAGCTCAATTTGGGGCAACTGCTCTACCGCCTCCATAGACTCAATCAAGGCGCGCAATGGCAGCAACATGGCGCTGACATGGGGTGCCAGCACATGGCACTCTTTGATGTCGGCCACAAAGTGGCTCTTGCGCTCATGGAACCCAATGAGCACCGCGCCTTTTTTACGCACAAAGCGCACCGACAAACGGGCTCGGTAACGGTATCCCCAAGTGGGGCCTTCAATGGGTCGCAGCACGGTTTCCGGTTTGACTTTGCCAATGTGCCACAGGTTGTCCTCTAACACCCTTTGCTTGACCGCCACCTGGGCACTGGCATGCAAATGCTGCATCTTGCAGCCGCCACAGGCGCCCTCATGCAAACCGAAATGCGGACACGCCGGACGCACTCGCTGCGACGACTCGCGGTGAATCTGACTGAGGGTTCCCTTTTCGAAACTGCTTTTGCTGCGGTGGATGCGGGCGCTGACGATTTCAAAGGGCAAGGCACCCTCAATAAACACCACCTTGCCATCACTTTGATGGGCTACGCCCTGAGCCTCCAGGTCCAGAGATCGGACCGCGAGCCAGCCTTCGGGCAAAGGGGGTTGGGGGGGTGGGTCGGTAGAAGGTCCTTGCATGTCTGCATTGTCTCAGGTCCCCACCGGCTGCAGCCGGTCTGCCTTACCGGCGCGCAGAGCTAACGCACAGGCAGGTACTTGACCGGATCCACCGGTTTACCCATTTTTCGTACCTCAAAGTGCAGCTTCACACGGTCGGAATCGGTATTGCCCATTTCAGCAATTTTTTGCCCCTGCTTGACGCTTTGCTCCTCTTTTACCAAAAGCGCCTGGTTGTGCGCATAGGCCGTTAGGTAGGTACTGTTGTGTTTCAAAATGACCAAGTTTCCATAACCGCGCAGACCTGATCCGGCGTACACCACTTTGCCGTCGGCTGCTGCCAGCACGGGCTCACCAGCAGTACCCGCAATATCCAGACCTTTGCGGTTTTTCGCTTCGTCAAAAGCTGCCACAACCTCACCTTTGGATGGCCATAAAAAAACCATCTCCTCTTCGGTCGTGGGGCTTGCGCTGGCGGGTGTGCTGGCCACGGCGGTCGGCACGGGCGCACCAGCCGTCGGCGCCGATGCCGCTTTGGCCGGAGTCGCAGACGCCAGCGGCGTCGTGTTCAGTTTGTTGGTAAGCACCGGTTTGGTGACCGCCACATCCTCAGCCGCTCCCGGGGGGATCACCCGCAATACCTGACCAATTTCAATCCTGTTGGGGTTGTCTAGGTTGTTCCAGCGGGCGATGTCGCGGTGGCTTTGGCCCGACTCCAGACCAATACGAATCAGCGTATCGCCCTGTTTGACGCTGTAGTACCCCGGTTTACCGGCATTGTCTGCATCCGGCATGACCGCTTTGGCAGCCGCCACTGGAGCCGTGGCGGCGCTTGATGCAGGTGTAGGTGCAACTGCAGGTGCTCGCGCAGGTGCGACTCCGTGGGCGCCGCTTGCGGGCCGGTCTTCTACTGGCGCGCGCATGCCGGGTTTAGATCCGCAGGCCGAAAGCGCCAGACCCACGGCAAAGGCCAGCCACACGCGACCTTGAAGGAGCTGAAAAACCATCATATCCATCCCTGTGTATTGCTCATGCCAGGCCCGATTTTAGGGGGACGAAATGCACCGCCTCCAAAACGGTTTGGCGCACGCCCTGGCTGGTTTTATCCAGCACCACCAAGGCCTGCGCTCCCGACACCGCACCCCCTTGCCTGCCAGGCAGCGCGCCCATTGCAACCGGTGCGACCAGGCGGCCACCAACGGCCAGCTGGTCGATCCAGGCCTGCGGAATAGCCTGTCCGCCAGCAGCCGCAATGATGGCGGCATAGGGGGCGCCGCTGGGGTAACCCAGCATGCCGTCGCCCAAGATCAGATGCACACCCTTCAAGCGCAGGTGGCGCAGATTGTCCCGCGCCTTCTCATGTAAGCCGCGCAGGCGTTCGATGCTGTAAACCTCGGTCGCCAGATGGCTCAAAACGGCGGCCTGATAACCGCAACCAGTGCCGATCTCAAGCACCCGACCCAACTTTCCTGGCGCTCCTTTGCGCAACAACTCCAACATGCGTGAAACCACGCCCGGCTTGGATATGGTTTGCCCCAAGCCAATGGGCAAGCTGGTGTCTTCGTAGGCTTGGTTGACCAGTGCGCTGTCGACAAAACGATGGCGCTCCACCCGCGACATGGCCTCCAGCACCTGGGTATCGCGAACGCCCTGCCCCATCAGTTTGTGGACCATGCGCTGGCGCACGGCGCTGGAATCCATACCCAAACCCTCAGGCTGGTTGCCTTGGGCGGGGGGAACCGGCTTGTGGGCTACAAAACCGGTTTCCATGCGAGCTGGAAACGTGGGCCTTTGCTTCATGCAGCAGCATGCCCGGCAGACGAGTTCAACAGCGCCGCCGTTTGGCTCCAGTCAGCGAGACTCTCATGATCGGTCAAGTCCACTTTAAGGGGTGTAAGCGACATATGGCCCAAGCGGGTGGCGTGAAAATCGGTGCCATCAGCGTCGTCCAGCGCAGCGCCGGCGGCTCCGATCCAATACATGGTCTCACCACGCGGGCTTTTTTGTGCGATCACCGGCTCAGCGGCGTGGCGTTTGCCCAGGCGGCAGAGCTTGGTGGCAAGAATCTGCTCATAGGGCAGATTGGGAATATTCACATTGAGCAACCAGGGCGCTTTGCCAACCATCTGGTGGTGCGCCAGGGACAACACCAATTCGCGCGCCTTGCGTGCAGCAGCCGCGATTTCCACCCAATCCCTTTGCACCTGCGAAAACGCAATGGCCGGAATACCAAACAAATACCCCTCCATGGCCGCGCCCACTGTACCCGAATACAAGGTGTCATCGCCCAT
>CAMDKE010000152.1 GCA_945901215.1 Comamonas sp. lk | reverse complement strand
CCTTGCAAATTGCCATCGACGGCGAAACCTATGAATACACCGAGATGTACCCCGGCTTTCGCAAAACCGCCGAGGCAGAGGGCAACGCTGCTGCCGTAGCTGAAATCGACGAACAAATTTCGGAGAGCAAAGAGCACGCCCAGGCCTTCCAGGCCGCATTGGACGCCGCTGCCACCCTAAAAGCCACGCTGGACAAGGCGCAAAAGCGTTTTGCGGCACTGGCCAAGGTCGAAGAGCGCCACGCCAAGCACTACCAGTCGGTTCTGGATACAGTCGCAGCCAACTAATTTGTATCTTTGCACCAAGCAAACCTTGATTCACTTCTTTTTTTGAGAGACAACCCATGAAAACCTATATCTGTATCGTGTGTGGCTTTGTATATGACGAGGCCGCTGGCCGCCCCGAAGACGGCATTGCCGCCGGAACCCTGTGGGCCGATGTGCCCCAGACCTGGGCCTGCCCAGACTGCGGCGTGGCCAAAGCCGACTTTGAAGTCGTGGCGATCTGAATGAGCGCCGTTGCCAACCCCCACGCAGCGCATGACGCGGGCGCCTTGGTCATCATTGGCGCCGGTTTGGCGGGTTGGACAACGGCCCGGGAGTTTCGCAAGCTCGACACCAGCACGCCCATCGTGCTGGTCACGGCCGACGGCGGTGACTTTTACGCCAAACCCACGCTGTCCAACGCCTGCGCGCAAAAGCGCAGCGCCGAGCAGTTGGTCACCACACCAGCGGCCAAAATGGCCGAGACGCTGAACGTGACGCTGCGCGCCCACAGCCAGGTGCGCAGCATCGACACCCAAGCGCAAACCCTGACCCTCAGCGCCTCTGACGGCGCCACCCATACCCAGCCCTACGGTCAACTGGTACTCGCCACGGGCGCGCACCCGATCCGCCTGCCGCTGCAAGGCGACGCCAGCGCGGACGTGCAGTCCATCAACCAGCTCACCGACCTGGCGCACTTTCAGCGCACGCTGGGCGCGGCGCCTAAGACCGTGCTGATCATGGGCGCGGGCCTGATCGGCTGCGAATTTGCCAATGACTTGCTGCTGGGCGGCTACCGCGTGCACGTGGTCGACCCGACCGAGCGCCCCCTTGCCGCCTTGTTGCCTGCCGCCGCAGGTGATCAACTTGGCGCGGCCTTACACGCGCTGGGCGTGGTGTGGCACTTTGGCGCCACGGTGCAAGCGGTCAAGCACAGCGCCGCTACCGCGCCGCTGGCGGTCACTCTGGCCACCGGTGAGGTGGTGGGCGCAGATCTGGTGCTCAGCGCCATCGGTTTGCGCGCCGACACTGCGCTTGCCAGCGCGGCGGGTATTGCTTGCGAGCGCGGCGTGGTGGTGGACGATCAACTGCAGACCAGTGCTCCATACGTTTTTGCCTTAGGCGACTGCGCGCAATATGCCAGCGCCGGTGCGCGCACCCTGCCTTACGTCATGCCCATCATGAACGCCGCGCGCGCGCTAGCCGCCACGCTGACGGGCACGCCCACCGCCCTGGTGTTTCCATTGATGCCGGTGTCCATCAAAACCCCGGCGCTGCCTACCGTGGTGGCTGCGCCCCATCCGGCGCAGCCCGGTGCCTGGGTGGCCGATGCATTGGAGGCGGCGGCCGCGCAAGGGGGTGGCGTCTGGCGCTTTATGGATCCGGCCGGTCAGCAGCGTGGCTTTGTGCTCACCGGCGGGCAAACCACAAGACGCATGGAACTGGCCAAGGCCACTGTGCTTTAACAAGGGGCGAAAAAAGGCCCCGCACTACAATCGGCGCCCTCAGCAGCTCAGCGGAAAACGGCTTTTTTTGCCCGGTCCGCCACAGCGCACAAGGATGCACGATGGCCAACGACTCCCTTCCGACCCCCACTTCTGCAACCCACGAGCAAGCTGCGCAAGAGCAGCGCGAGCAGTTGCGCCTGGCAGCGCTGGAATACCACCAGTTCCCCACCCCGGGGAAAATCTCGATTGCCGCGACCAAGCAGCTGCTCAACCAGCACGATCTGGCGCTGGCTTATTCGCCCGGCGTGGCCGCACCTTGCGAAGAGATCGTCAAAGACCCCAACAACGCCTTCAAGTACACCAGCCGGGGCAACCTGGTGGCGGTAATCACCAACGGCACAGCGGTGCTCGGCCTGGGCGACATCGGCCCGCTGGCGGCCAAGCCGGTAATGGAGGGCAAGGCGGTATTGTTCAAAAAGTTTGCTGGCATTGATGTCTTTGACATCGAAATCAATGAAAAGCACGACCTGGACAAGCTGGTCGACATCATTGCATCGCTGGAGCCGACCTTTGGCGGCATAAACCTCGAAGACATCAAGGCGCCCGACTGCTTTTATGTGGAGCGCAAGCTGCGCGAGCGCATGAAGATTCCAGTGTTCCACGACGACCAGCACGGCACGGCCATTGTGGTGGGCGCGGCGATTCTCAATGGCCTCAAAGTGGTGGGCAAAGACCCGAAAGAAATCAAGCTGGTCACCTCCGGCGCCGGTGCCGCCGCACTGGCCTGCCTGGGACTGCTAGTCAAACTGGGCATTCCACGCGAAAACATTTATGTGACCGACCTGGCCGGCGTGGTGTACGAGGGCCGCACCGAGTTGATGGACGCGGACAAGGAGCTTTTCGCCCAAAAGACCGATTCGCGCACGCTGCGCGAGATCATTGCCGGGGCGGATGTGTTTTTGGGCCTCTCAGCCGGCGGCGTGCTCAAACCAGACATGGTGAAAAGCATGGCGGCCCGACCGCTGATCTTTGCCCTGGCCAACCCCACGCCTGAAATATTGCCCGACGAAGTGAAAGCGGTGCGCGACGACGCCATCATGGCCACTGGACGCAGCGACTTTCACAACCAGGTCAACAACGTCTTGTGCTTTCCCTACATCTTCCGCGGCGCGCTCGATGCAGGCGCCTCCACGATTACCGTGGAGATGGAAATCGCCGCCGTTCACGCCATTGCTGAACTGGCCCAGGCCGAACAAAGCGACGTGGTGGCTGCGGCCTACGCCGGGGAGCAGCTCGCTTTTGGCCCGGAATACCTGATCCCCAAGCCCTTCGACCCGCGCCTGATGATGAAAATCGCCCCGGCCGTGGCCCAGGCTGCTTTTGACAGTGGCGTGGCGTTGCGCCCGGTGGCGGACATGGACGCCTACCGCGAGCAGCTGCAAAGCTTTGTCTACGCGTCGGGCACCACCATGCGACCGATCTTTGCCATGGCCAAGAACGCGCTCAAAAAACGCGTAGCCTTTGCCGAGGGCGAGGACGAGCGCGTGCTGCGCGCCACCCAAATCGTCGTAGACGAGGGCTTGGCCATGCCCACGCTAATCGGCCGACCGGCGGTGATTGCCGAGCGCATCGCCAAATTTGGCCTGCGCCTGCGCGAAGGCCAGGACTACGCCGTGGTCAACGTCGAGCAAGACCACCGCTACCGCGACTTCTGGCAAACCTACCACCGCATGGGCGAGCGCAAAGGTGTCACCGTGCAGGTGGCCAAGATCGAAATGCGCCGCCGCCTGACGCTCATTGGCGCCATGCTGCTGCACAAAGGCGACGTGGACGGCCTGATCTGCGGCACCTGGGGCACCACCGCGCTGCATCTGAACTCCATTGACCAAGTGATTGGCAAACGCCGCTCGGCGCCGGTGGGCAGCAGCCGGGATGTGCAGATCTATGCCTGCATGAACGGCCTGATGCTGCCCGGGCGCCAGGTGTTTGTCGTTGATACCCACGTCAACTACGACCCGAGCGCTGAAGAACTTGCGCGCATTACCGTCATGGCGGCTGAAGAAATGCTGCGCTTTGGCATCGTGCCCAAAGCCGCGCTCCTGAGCCACTCCAACTTTGGCAGCAGCAACGAGCCCAGCGCCGTGAAAATGCGCGAGACGCTGCGCTTCTTGCAACAGGATGCGCCCTGGCTCGAGGTCGACGGTGAAATGCACGGCGACCTGGCTCTCGACGGCCACGCCCGCGCCGCCCTCATGCCCAACAGCACGCTGCAGGAAGACGCCAACCTGCTGGTCATGCCCAATATCGACGCCGCCAATATCGCTTACAACCTGCTCAAAACCGCAGCCGGCGGCAACATTGCCATCGGACCGGTGCTCTTGGGCGCGGCCAAGCCGGTGCACGTACTCACCGCCAGCACCACGGTGCGGCGCATCGTCAACATGACGGCGCTGACGGTGGCCGACGCCAACGCCACGCGCTGAGCGTTCAAACGGTTCACTACTGGGCCACTTTTTTTAGGACTGCGTGAAAAAATTATTCCAACTTAACGTTGAAGGCCGCAACCGCGACCGCCTTTTGGACGCCAGCAAACATGAAGTGCGCAAGTACGTGGCGCGCCAGCGCCGTGCCGCCTTGCCCGAAGGTGTGGACTACTGGGACTTTGCCTGCCGCTTTGGCAGCACCGAAGCCGATGCCACTGAGGTGCATTTCGCCACGCTGATTAGCCTGATGGACGAGGCCGGCAAAGCCGGGGCGGACGCATTTTTTGTGAGCATCCTGGGCACGCGCGGGATACGTGTGCCCAAGCCCCTGGACGCCAGCGCCGACAGCCGCAGCGCCCAGGCCAAGCGGGTCCTGCATTCGCAGCTCTGAAGCACGGCGGTCACGCGCACGCCCCTGGGACTCGGACCGAATACGGGCAAACCCTGATAAAAACAGGCCTTGGACGGTCTTGGGGTATTGCATTTTTGTGTTAGGTCAACGACAATCCACCCCATGGTTTTCGGCAGTTTTTTTGTTTGTTGACGGCTTTTCATGTGTTTTCGAGGGTTAGAGCGGTGTTGACGGATGCCATAGCGGCAACCGAACGCACCCAGGCGGTGCGGAAGTTCACCCTGGTATGCGTGGCGCTCTTTTGGGCGGCAATGGCGCCGTTGGCGGGTGCATCAGAGGCGAAATTGGCGTTCGGAGCCCCACTCCAGACGATTTCGCAGCAAGCTTTACCCGCGCACGGCATGGACACCTACCGCAACATTCAACAGGGCGGCCCCTTTCCGTTTAAGAAAGATGGCGCTATTTTCGGTAACCGCGAACGCATTTTGCCTTTACAAAAGCGGGGTTATTACCGGGAATACACCGTCAAAACGCCGGGCTCGCGGAGCCGTGGAGCCGAAAGAATCGTGTGCGGTGGCCCAGCCACCGCGCCAGAGACTTGTTACTACACGACCAACCACTATGCGAGTTTTCGCATGATCGTGCCTTGAATTGAATTTTTATTTTTGAAAGAGAATCGGGGATGGATACGCCACTTCGAACCGTAAGAACGAATATCGTTCAATCGATACGCGCATTTCGCGTGTCAGACTTGCAAGAAGCTGCCCAAGGTTTGGGGCACCACTTTTTGTACGCTAATTTGGGCAGTGCCCAAACCAAGCAAGACGTGCTCGACCTGATTGGGGCGCAGTTCACGCTGCCCACCACATCGGGCAAGAATTTTGATTCTTTGTACGACAGCATGACCGACCCGGTGCACAAGTCGGGGCCGCAGCCAGGTTTCATTGCGGTGCTGGAGCACATACCAGCCAATGTAAAGTTTGACAAAGAGGCGCGCGAGCAGCTGCTTGATATCTTCCGGGACACGGCAGACTATTGGGGGGAGCGGAAGATTCCGTTTCGATGCTTCTATTCTTTTCTGTAGCCCGTTCTGCACACACCAGCCAAGCAGAACGGGCGAACCAGGCAAACACCACCACGGAAGCCAGTACGTCTTCGGGCCTTCAAGCAGATTCCATCGGAGAAAAGCTGCCCAGTGATTTTCTGTTGGATGTGTCGCCTTTGGCACTGCGCATGAGCAGTCCTTTTAACGCCAGCTATTGGCTGGCGGCCGCTTAGAAAGGCGCTGCGGTCATCTGCCCATCCCCCGACCGGCGCGTTGGGGGTGCAGTTTTCGACGCTGTCCCGCTAAAGACAAAAAGATCGGCGTCGATCGGCTTAAATCCCGGCATGGGAACTCTTTATCTTGTGCGCCACGGCCAGGCCTCGTTTGGTGCAGAGAACTACGACCAACTCAGTGATCTGGGCATGCGCCAAAGCGTCCGATTGGGTGAGTACTTTGCGCAACGGGGCCTCAGGTTTGACTCCGTGATCACCGGTAGTTTGCATCGCCACGCGCAGACCTGGGCGGGTATAGCGCAAGGTGCCAATCTCCCTACCGAGGCGCTCGTTTGGCCAGGGCTCGATGAGTACGACAGCGCGGCCGTCATTGGAGCAATTCATCCGCATAAGCTAGAGAAGCCCGACTCGCCCGAGATGTACCGTGCTCACTTTCGCTTGCTGCGCGACGGCTTGACACAGTGGATGAACGGTGTGGTGAGCCCGGCCGGAATGCCGGACTATCCTGACTTTGTGCTGGGCGTGACCAGCGCGCTGGACCATGTACGCACACACTGCACGGGCAACGTGCTCATCGTCAGCAGTGGTGGGCCGATTGCAACGGTCATCGGACACTTGCTGGGTACCACCCCAGAGACAACAGTGGAGCTCAATTTTCGTATCCGCAACAGCTCGGTGACCGAACTGACTTTCAACCCTAAACGGCACGCCTTGGTGACTTTTAATGCCTTACCGCATCTGGACGACCAGGCCTACGCATCCTGGGTAAGCTACGCCTAAGGGTGATGGGCGCGCGTCACTGGACGACCGTGCTCAGCGGCAGGCGCTGGACTTCGCCGAGCAACTGAGCTAGCGCAAAACCAGCGGCCTGCAACATCTTTTCGCCTTTGGCGGCGGTTGCTGCGGCGGCATTGCCCACCGCGCCTGCCAGGTTG
>CAMDKE010000151.1 GCA_945901215.1 Comamonas sp. lk | reverse complement strand
ACTCCACCGGCCGACCACTGGTAGCTCAAAGTGCCCATGCCGTCGGCATCAGCCAGCGTGTTAGTGGCAGTGAGGACTCGGCCCTGGGTGACGACGCCACCGATCGTTACCGTGCCGGTGGCTGCGTCGTTGACTTTGGCGACCGCCGTGGTGGCCGCGCTGGCCATAGACTCTTTACCGCCCAGTGCATCCGTAAAGCTGGCCGCCACCGTGATGGCCTTGCCCACCTCGGCTTGGGTCAGGGTATAGGTGGCAGCGGTGGCCCCGCTAATGGCCACTCCACCGGCCGACCACTGGTAGCTCACGGTGCCCAGGCCGTCGGCGTCCGCCAGCGCGTTGGTAGCGGTCAGGACTTGGCCCTGGGTGGCGGTGCCACTGATCGTCACGGTGCCGGTGGCGGCGTCGTTGATGTTGTTGACCGCCCTGGTAGCCGCACTGGCTTTTGACTCCAGGGCGCCAAGCTTGTCCGTAAAGCTGGCCGTCACCGTGATGGCCTTGCCCACCTCGGCTTGGGTCAGGGTGTAGGTGGCAGCTGTCGCCCCGGTAATGGCGGTGGTTCCAGCAAACCACTGGTAACTCACATTGCCCATGCCGTCGGCATCAGCCAGCGTGTTGGTGGCAGTGAGGATTCGGCCCTGGGTGGCGACGCCACCGATCGTCACGGTGCCGGTGGCCGCGTTGTTGGCCAGGTTTTCTGATAAGTTGAGTTGCAGGGCCGTTGCCTGCAAATTCCCGACGCTGGTCTCCAGCACCCAATTGGCTGCTTCAAGCTCGCCCTGGACTGCAACCGAACCCGTCAAACCGGTTGACGCGGCAATATCCAAACCACTGAGCTTTGCGAGTTGCGTTACAAAGGCTTGTCCTTCAGTTCCCTGAGCGACATTGCATCCATAGACCATCACATCAGCGCCCACCGCGAGCAACTTGGCCATTTCGACCAAATCGCCCTGGTGCTGCGCAAGGGCGGCTGAATTCAGGGCCGTACTACCGAGTTGAATTTCGCCGGCAGCCCCATGGCTAACAATATGCAAGGCGGAGAACCCGGTGGTGCTCCCCGAGTTCGCCTGCTGTTGCAGGAAGTCGACTATCTGTGTCAGACCGTCCTGGCTGTCATTGAGCAAGAGGACCGTATAGCCCTGAGATAACTGGGATTTAACGTAGTCAGAATCGCGCAAACGGGAATCAATGACGACTAGTTCAGAGCTCATGGCTAGGTACTCCAGTGAATGGCTAAAGGGCTTGTTATTTCAATTGGCGGATGTACGCGTGAAGTGCAAAAAAGACTCATTTAGCACTACTTTATGTAATTTATCAATTTATTGTGAAAATCAACTTGCTTCAATCCTATAAATAAGGTATTTACAAAATTTGTTGCTTCTATTGAAATGCTACTTGAATCACATGAACAAGACGCATTTCGTGACCCCCTCCATGCCCAGCACACCCGCCCTTTCTGTCTTGCTGGTGGAAGACGATCTCGTTTTTCAGGAGACCTTTGTGCGCGTCTTCGCGTTGCTGGGCGGCGACTGGGAAATACAGGCCTGCCCGGATGGGGCGAGTGCTTTGACGGCTTTGGCGGAGCCCGATTGCCACTACAACTTGGCGCTGATCGACATCGGCTTGCCTGACATGTCGGGCATTGAAGTGATCGCGGCGGCGCGTTTGCGCTTGGCCGATTTGCCCATCATGGTGACGACTGCATTCACGGCAGAGGAAACTTTTCTGTCGGCTATACGTGCCGGGGCGCATGGTTATTTGCTCAAGGGCGACACGGAGGCGTCGCTGGCGCATTCGATTGACCAAGTGATGGCGGGCCAATACCCGGTGAGCCCGGCTTTAGCAAGGCATTTGTTTCGCTTGGCGGGGTCGCCCTCGGCAATGCCCTTGTCCAATGACTTGAGCCTGTCGCGACGCGAGTTGGAGCTGCTGCAGCTCATCGCCAAGGGAAGCAGCTATGTCACTTGTGCCGAGGTGATGCGTATTTCACTGGCCACCGTGCAAACCCATATTCGCAATATGTACCGCAAGCTAGAAGTTAACAACCAACGCCAGGCCATCGTCAAGGCGCAGTCTTCTGGCTTGTTGAGTTTCTGATGGGGTTTAGCCGCATTCTTTTTCAGGCTGCCTTGACCCTGTGTGTGCTGACCACGGGTTGGGGCCATGCCGCGCAGCCGGATACGCCGGGCATCGAACTCAAACAAGCCCATTTCAAGGGCCAGGGGCCTGAAAAAAGTGTGAATTTGCCGCACATGCTCAAACCCGGCGAATTTGAGGCCGAAGGCGGCATGGTGCGCTACACGGTGCCGGTAGAGCTTGCCGACTTGCCCGACAAGCCGGTGGGCGTCTATGTCTCAAAAATGGCTTTGTCCGGCGTCGTTTATGTGAACGGCCAACTGGTTGGGGCCTGTGAACGCGGGGACCTGAAAGAGGCGCGCTGTTTGCACCGCCCCTACTTGTTTACAAGCCCCAAGGCGTTTTGGAAGATCGGACACAACGAGTTGCAGATTGACATTTACGCCAGTTCACGCCAGAGCAACGGATTGTCATCGGTCTGGGTGGGCGATGTCGACGCGCTAGAGAGCCGCTTCTACCGCTGGCGTTACTGGCTACAAGTCGACCTTGTGACAGGGTTGACCTGGTTGTCTGGCTTGCTGGGTGTTTTGGCCTTGACCGTGGGTGTCGTGTTGCGCAAGGATTCGGTGTATTTCTGGTTTGGCCTGACGAGCATTGCCAATGCCGTGGCCAACAGCGGCACGTTCATAAGTCGGCCGCCCATCGATTGGCAGTGGTTTAGTTGGTTGGTATTTTCCAGCCGCTTCGTTTCGGGGCATTTGCTGATTTTGATGTTTGCCTCATTTTTTGGAAAGCTGACGCCGCGTGTTCGCGCCAGTGTGTTGATTTACACGCTGCTGTCTGTTGTGGCCATCGGCCTTTCAGGCAACAACCGTTCCTTGGTGACCATTCTTTATGGTCCGCTGTTATTGACCGTGCTCTTGATGCCTGTCCTGATGGCGTACTGGACCTGGAAAACCCGCCGACCCAGGCAAATGCTGGCCACCGCCATGATGGGTTTGATCACGGTGGCCAGCAGCTATGACTGGTTCAGATTCACCGGCGATGGGGCTTTTGTTGGCATGTACCTCATCCCCTATGCCTACGGTGGCGTGTTGTTCCTGTTTGGTGCCATGTTGTTGGCCTCGTTGGCCTTTAATCTCCTTGCGTTGGAGGAGTTGAGTAGCCAACTGGAGTCGCGGGTGGTGGAGCGCACCACCGAACTCAATTTGCTCCATGCCCGTCTGTTAGTGACGGAAAACGAACGATCAAGAGCCCAGGAGCGCGAAGGCCTGTTGCAAGACATTCACGACGGTTTTGGTTCGCAGTTGGTCATTGCCAAAATGATGGTCGAGCAAAACAAGCTATCTCAAGTGAGTTTGGTGCGGCTGCTGCAGGAAAGCATTGCAGACCTGTATCTGGTCGTGGACACATTGGGCAGCAGTGGGAATAGCCTGAGCAATGCACTCGTGGATTTTCGCTTTCGGACAACGCGGCGGCTCGCCGGCTCCGCCATGCAATTGCACTGGAACCTGCAAGTGGACCAAGCGCCCGAAATCTCACAAAAAATGATGCTGCAAATGCTGCGGCTGGTGCAAGAGGCCTTAAACAATGCGCTTAGGCACTCCCGAGCGACGAATATTTGGCTAGACGCAATCTATGACCCGCTTGATTCCCATTTGACAGTGACGGTTGCTGACGACGGCGTGGGGTTGGGCGCTGAACCGAAGCCGGGTCGTGGTCATAAAAACATGGCGGCGCGGGCGCGCTCCATGGGCGCTGTCCTTAGACTGGAAAACAGAACGCCTGGCGCCTTAGTCCAGCTACGCCTACCGCTGGCTTAGAAAGACCGTGACTGATGAACCCCGAGTGCACGTAGTTTTTCGTGGCGCTAAGGTCGGCTCAAGGCCGCCCGCGCTGCAAACTCCGCCCGCAGCGCCCGCATCTTTTCGCGCGGATCTTCTTTGGCGGTGGCCTTGTCCAGAGCCATCTCGGCGATAAAGCGGCTCGGTAGGGCGGCCACCAGTTCGCGGCCTTTTTTGCGGCGTTTGGTCCAGCTCACCGCCAGGCTGCGCTGGGCGCGGGTGATGCCCACGTACATCAGGCGGCGTTCTTCTTGCAGATGGGCTTCACCCGCCTCTTGGGCGCTGGCGGTGGTGGCTGACGTACTTTCAGCGTCAGCGGCCTGTTCGCGCAGTTTGAAGGGCAGCATGCCTTCGGTCACACCCACCAGCATCACGTGCGGCCACTCCAGTCCCTTGGCGGCGTGCAACGTGGACAGGGTGACGACGTTTTGGTCGTTTTCGCGCTCGCTGATGGTGGAGAGCAGGGCGATGGTTTGCGAGACTTCGAGCAGGTTTTTCAGCTCGCGCGCGCTTGTGAGTCCACCGGTGTCGTCCACCTGGCCGCCGCAGCGCTGAGCCATCCAGTCGCAAAACTCCAGCACGTTGGACCATTTGGCGGCGGCGAGCTTTTCGCTTTCTTCGCCGTCATGCAGGTATTTTTCGTAGCCGATTTCTTTGAGCCAGTCGCCTAAGAACGCACGCGCGTTCTCGGCGCCTTGGGTGTGTTTGGCGCGAAATTCCAGGTCATTTACATAGCGGCCAAACTCGTGCAGGCTGCCCACGGCGCGGGCCTGCAACACGGCGGGCAGGGACGAGGAAAACAGCGCCTCGAACAAGCTCAACTTGTATTTACTGGCAAAAGTGCCCAGGCTGGCCAGTGTCTGGTGGCCGATGCCGCGCTTGGGGCTGGTAATGGCGCGCACAAAGGCCGGGTCGTCGTCGTTATTGGCCCACAGCCGAAACCAGGCGCACAGGTCGCGGATTTCGGCACGGTCAAAAAAGCTCTGGCCGCCGGAGACTTTGTACGGAATATTGGCCTTGCGCAGTGCCTTCTCAAACGGTTTGGCCTGGTGGTTGGCGCGGTACAGCACCGCAAAGTCTCTAAATTCCCGGTACTGTTGCGCCCCCAGGCTTGTCACTATGTGCACTGCGCTGGCCCCCGAGGGGGCCGTGCCTTGCTTGGGGCGGCCCGGCGCCGCGCCGGGGCTCGCGCCGGGGGGCGTGCTTGCAAGGCCATTGACCCGCAGACTCTGGATGCGCGCCACGGTGCGTTCGGCCTCGTGTTCTTCGTTGTCGGCGTCCACCACGCGCACCGGCTCGCCTTCGCCCAGGTCGCTCCACAGGTTTTTGGGGAACAGTTTGGGGTTGGGGCCGATGACATTGTTGGCGGCGCGCAATATGGCAGATGTGGAGCGGTAGTTTTGTTCTAGCTTGACCACCTTGAGCTTGGGAAAGTCGATGGGCAGCTTTTTAAGGTTGTCCAGCGTGGCGCCGCGCCAGCCGTAAATCGACTGGTCGTCGTCGCCCACGGCGGTAAAGCGGGCGTCGCCGTCCAGGTGCGCGGCGCGGCTGCCGTCGGGCTCGCAGCCCACCAGCAGCTTGAGCATCTCGTACTGCGTAGCGTTGGTGTCTTGGTATTCGTCCACCAGCACGTGGCCCATTCGCGCCTGCCACTGGGCGCGCACGTCGGCATGTTCGCGCAGCAGCTTGAGCGGCAGGCTGATCAGGTCGTCAAAGTCCACGCTTTGGTAGGCGGTCAGGCGCTCTTCGTAGCGCGCCATCACCACGCTGGCCAGGCGTTCGCTGTCGTTGGCGGCCACAGCCTGGGCCTGCGCGGCGTTCAGGCCGGCGCTTTTCCAGGCGCTAATCGTCCACTGCCAGGCGCGTGCGGTGGCGGCGTCGGTGCTGCCCCCGGCGTCTTTGAGGATGCTGGTCACGTCGTCGGTGTCCAAAATGCTGAACTGCGGTTTGAGCCCCAGCACCTCCCCATTGGCCCGCAGCATGCGCACGCCAAGCGCGTGGAAGGTGCAAATCAGCACCTCACCGGCCGGTTTGCCGATTAGCCCTTTGGCGCGTTCGCGCATCTCGGCGGCGGCCTTGTTGGTAAAGGTGATAGCGGCAATGCGCTGGGGCGCCACGCCCATCTGGATCAGCCGCCCTATCTTGTGCGTGATGACCCGGGTTTTGCCCGAACCGGCCCCGGCCAGCACCAGACAAGGCCCGTGCAGGTAGTTGACCGCCTCTTGCTGGGCGATATTCATGGCGTTACTTGGGGTGGCGGACATCAGAAAGCTGGAGGAAACGAGGGCTAAAACGAACGAAATGGAACCAAGGCCGCGTCAAGGGCGGAAAAACAGCGTGCGCCACTGGCCATCTTAGCCCGGACGCCCGCCCATTTGCCCGGACAATGGCGCCATGCTCGCCACCCTGACTGTGACCTTTCCGTTTTTTGCTTTGGTGCTGTGCGGCTACCTGGCCGCGCGTCGGGGGCTGCTGCCCTTGGCGGCCATTCCGGGCATGAACACCTTTGTGCTGTTTTTTGCGCTGCCCTGCATGTTGTACCGCTTTGGCGCCAGCACGCCGATTGCGCAGTTGCTGGACCCCGGCTTGGCACTGAGCTACCTGTTTTGCGCGTTGGTGATGGTGGCGCTGCTGGTGGCGCTCACGCGGCGCGGGCGCATTGGCTGGAACGACGCTGCCTTTGGCGCCCTGGTGGGGGCTTTTCCCAACACCGGTTTTATGGGTGTGCCGCTCTTGGTGGCGCTGCTGGGTGCGCAGGCGGCCGGGCCCGCCATCGTCACTATTCTTGTTGACATGGTGATAACTACTTCGCTGTGTATTGCGCTCTCGCGCTTAGGGCCTGCCGC
>CAMDKE010000150.1 GCA_945901215.1 Comamonas sp. lk | reverse complement strand
AGACGTTCATGGGTCTGAGTGGCTTGGGTGACTTGGTCCTCACGGCCACGGGTGATTTGTCTCGCAACCGGCGCGTCGGCCTGGCGCTGGCCCAAGGCAAGAGCTTGGCGCAAGCCACCCAGGAAATAGGCCACGTAGCCGAAGGTGTTTACAGCGCGCACACGGTGGTGCAGCGTGCGCTCGGGCTGGGCGTGGACATGCCTATTGCGCAGAGCGTGGTCGATTTACTCCAGGGTCGTTTGCGGCCCGAACAAGCCGTGGCAACGCTCATGGGGCGTGGCCCGGGGCACGAGGTCTAGGCCACCCTTAGCCCTTGCTTTCAGGTGGTACGCTGGCAAGCGGCAGCAGCAACCAAACCCTGCCAGCCTTGCCAGCCCATGAAGCCGGCCACCAATATCATCAAGCATACGCTTAACAACGGGGCCTTGTCTGCCCAATGGCCAAAGCCGCCCCAGCGTTTGGTGGCGTGGCGCACGCCCAGCGCAGCCACCGCGCCCGAGGCCACCATGGTCAGCGCCAGACCCACGCTAAAGCCTAGCACCAGCGTAGCGCCCAGCGCTACTTCCTTGAGCTGCAGACACAGCAGTAGCACCGTGATAGACGCCGGGCAGGGAATCAGGCCACCCGTGAGGCCGAAAACCACAATCTGCCCCGTCGTTACATCCCGCCCCTGGAAGCGCCGGGCAATGTCATCCGCATGGGCTTGGGCGTGGCTGTCCAGCGAACCGGCCACGTGGTCGTGGTCGTGGTCGTGGTCGTGGTCGTGGTCGTGGCCGTGGCCGTGGCCGTGGCCGTGGCCGTGGTCATTGTGCGCAAGCACCACGCGCCAGGTGCGCCACAGCATCCACAAGGCGGTGGCGGCAATGAGTGCCGCCGAAATGAGCTGTAAGTAAGGTTCGCTGGCTTGCGCGCTCCAGCGCTGGCCGAAATACAGCCCACCCATGGCAACGACCCAAACAACGGCCGTGTGCGAGAGCGTGGCCGCCAAGCCAAGCATCACCGCCTGCGCCAGCGTACCGCGCACCGCAATGATGAATGCTGCCATGACGGTTTTGGAATGGCCGGGCTCCAGCCCATGGAGCGCCCCCAGTGCAATGGCGCTAGGCAGAAATAGCCAGGCACTGGTGGTGCCCTGCTGTAGCAATTGAGTGAAATCGTTCATCGTCAGACTATAGAGCCCATGTTAACTGCGGGTAAACCAGTAGAAAATATTAGCACTCAGCAACGTTGAGTGCTAATATTGCGGCTTGGACACAAGGAGTTCTTCAATGTCGTATGCAATCGGATCGACTACTGCGCTGGCCACCGCCAATCCCTGGTCTTTGGTGCCTTCGCTGGGCAACCTTGACGCTTACATTTCCGCCGCTAACCGGCTTCCCATGCTTACGCTAGAAGAGGAGCAGCGCTTTGCGCGCCAGTTCAAGGACGACAACGACCTCGACGCGGCGGGCAAACTGGTGCTCTCACACCTGCGCCTAGTGGTTTCGGTGGCGCGACAGTACCTGGGTTACGGCCTGCCCCACGGAGATTTGATTCAGGAAGGTAACGTAGGCCTGATGAAGGCGGTCAAGCGCTTTGACCCCGACCAAGGTGTGCGCCTGGTCAGTTATGCCCTGCATTGGATCAAGGCCGAGATCCACGAATACATCCTGAAAAACTGGCGCATGGTCAAGATGGCCACCACCAAGGCGCAGCGCAAGCTGTTCTTCAATCTGCGCTCGATGAAGCAGCGCTTCAAGTCTGATGACGCCGCCGCCGATATGGCCACCCACCGCGACACGCTTAGCCCGGATCAGGTGGATGCGATGGCGCGCGAACTCAATGTCAAGCCCGAAGAGGTGCTGGAAATGGAAACTCGCTTGTCCGGAGGCGATGTACTGCTCGACCCAATGGCCTCAGACGATGGCGAAGACGTGTACGGCCCCATTTCCTACCTTACCGACATCAGCCACGAGCCACTGGCAATGATCGAGGCGCACCGCCGCGACATACTGGCCTCTGACGGCATCAGCACTGCGCTCGATGCGCTGGACGCGCGCAGTCGGCGCATCGTCGAAGAGCGCTGGCTCAAGGTAAACGATGACAACTCAGGCGGTATGACGCTGCACGACCTGGCCGCCGAATATGGGGTCAGCGCCGAGCGCATCCGCCAGATCGAGGTGGCGGCCATGAAGAAAATGAGAACCGCGCTGCTTGACTACGCCTAAATCAGCGCATCAGCACAGCAATGTCGGCGGCCAGCACCGGCGCGCCGCTGCCGTAGCGGGTGAAAAGGCGAAGCCGGCCTTTAGGATCGAAAACGTAACTGCCCGCTGAGTGGTCCATGGTGTAGCTGGTGGAGCTGGGGCCGGGCACTTTTTTGAAATAGATTTTGAAGTCCTTGGCCACGGCTTCGAGTTCCTCGGGCGCGGGGCGCAGCGCCAGAAAATTTGGGTCAAAGTTGGCCATATAGGCCGTGAGCAGCTCCGGTGTGTCGCGCTCCGGGTCCACGGTCACAAACAAGGCTTGCAGACGCTCACCGTCTTTGCCGAGCAACTTCTTCACTTCGGCCAGCTCGGCCAGGGTGGTCGGGCAGACATCAGGACACTGGGTATAACCAAAGAACACCACCACCACCTTGCCGGCAAAGTCCGCCAGATGGCGCACCTGCCCATTGTGGTCGGGCAGCGCAAAGTTTTTCCCATATTCAGCGCCGGTGATATCAATGGAGCTGAACGCCGGCTTTTGCTCACCACAAGCCACCAAAAGGCCCATCGACAAGGTCGCTGCCAACAGAGCAGCGCCCAGGCGGCGGCGACCTTTAAATCCATCCGAATAAAGGTTCATAGCAGGTAGTGGTCTAGCAGCAGTGCGGCAAACAAAGCGCTCAAATGAATAAGAGAAAAGCGAAAAGTCTCGCGTGCCAGGGCGTCAGAGTAATTGCGCATCAGCCGCCAGGCATACAGGCAAAACCAAAGGCTCAAGACCACAGCCGCGGCCAGATACAGCCAGGAACTCATACCCACCATGAAAGGCAGGAGGCAGGCGGCAAACAACACCCAGGTGTAGAGCAGAATTTGCAAGCGGGTGAACTCGCTGCCATGCGTGACTGGCAACATCGGCAGGCCGGACTTTCGGTAATCCTCCACCCGGTACAAGGCCAAAGCCCAAAAATGCGGCGGCGTCCACAGAAAAATAATCAAGAACAACACCAAGGCCTCAGGGCCCACATCACCCGTCATTGCAGCCCAGCCAAGTAACGGAGGCATGGCACCCGAGGCGCCGCCAATCACAATATTTTGCGGTGTGAGCGGCTTGAGGATGACGGTGTAAACCACCGCGTAACCGACAAAAGTGGCGAAGGTAAGCCACATGGTCAGCGGATTGACCCAAAAATACAAAATAAGCGAGCCTGAAAACCCGAGCACCGCAGAGAACCACAGGGTTTGCGTGTTGCTGAGCTCACCGCGCGCTGTCGGGCGCCAAGAGGTGCGCTTCATTTTGGCGTCAATGCGCTGCTCCACGATGCAGTTGAATGCCGCTGCAGCCGCAGCCACCAGCCAGATGCCGACACAGGCCAGCGTCGCAAGCCCCGCTTGCGCCAGCGTAGGCACGCCCGGCACAGCCAGCACCATGCCAATCAGGGCGCAAAACACAATGAGCTGGATCACGCGCGGTTTGGTCAGTGCGTTGAACTGGCGCACGATCGATAAGGGTGCGGCCGCCGGACTAAGGGAGGGAGTAGGTGCGCTCACGTGGTGTGCCTCTCGGAAAAATAAGGGGGCGACAGGGTTCGGGTGGCGGCCAGCAAACCCGCCAGCAATGCAGCCATCGCGCCGGCGCCGCCGGTATGCAACACCGCGGCCAACAAAGGCCAGTCCAGCACAACGTTACTCAAGCCAGTGGCGATCTGCAAAGCGAGCAAACCACCCAGCCAGTGCGCCGGGCGCGCCAGCTCTGGCACACGACGCAAGCGCCAGACCAACCACAGCATCACGAAAAAGGTCAGTCCCGCGAGCATGCGGTGGCTGAAGTGGATCGCCGTGAGTGCCTGAAAGCTCAGTGGTGTGCCATCGGATGCCAATCCCAAGAGCCGCCAAAGCTCAAAGCCCTGGGAGAAGTCCATCATCGGCCACCAGCTAGCCTGGCATTGGGGAAACTCAGCACAGGCCAGTACAGCGTAATTTGTGCTCACCCAAGCGCCTGAGGCCACCTGCAGCAGCAGCACCAACAAGCCGACCACCAAAGCGACACGCAGCGCACTGACAACGGGCACTGGCGATCGCACGGTCATGGCCTGCGACTGCCAGACCGTCTGCACCGCCAGCAGCGCCAGCAGCACATAGCCACCCATCAAATGCAGGCTGACAATGGCCGGGAACAGCTTCATGGTCACCGTGAACGCACCAAACGCGCCTTGAATGCAAACCCACAAGAGTGTCAGCGTGGTCCACCAAGGATGGACCTGTGCGCGAGCGGCCTTTGCGGCCCGCTGGCGCCACACCACCGTCCATGCGCTGATTGCCAGCACCAAAATCAAAAATCCCACGCTGGACGCGAGGTAGCGGTGCACCATTTCAATCCAGGCTTTGCCGTGCGTAACTGGGCCGTCCGGCGCCGCGAGTTGGGCCGATGCAATGGAGGCATGGGCCCCCAGGGGCGTGGCCTGCCCATAGCAGCCAGGCCAGTCAGGACAGCCCAGGCCACTGTCTGTCAGACGCGTGAAGGCGCCGAAGAGCACCAGATCAAAGGTCAAAAACAGGGTGGCGAGGGTTAGGGCCCGAATACGTCCATACGCTTGAGGCCGGCGGTGGCGCCAAAGCACCCAGGCCAAGGGCAGGGCCGCAACAGCCATGCCTGCAAACAGCAGACGCAACAAAGGAGACCAGTCGTACAGGGCGGTGTGCATGCGTGATCGGAAGGTTATCAGGCCTCAACGGCCCGGGTTGTCCCAAAAAGCGGAGGCGCGCAACAGGCGCTCGAGGTCACGCTTGGCTTTGGGAGCCTGCTCCACATCGAGCTGAGCGGGGAAACGCATCATCCAGTTGCCCATCGGATCGATCACAAACAAATGGTCGCGCAACTGGGCGCCGCTAGCGGGTTCCAGCCAGCGCTGCAAATCTTTGGCGGGCAGCCGCAGCACCGTGGCAGTTTTCAGCGCAAGGGGCAGCTCGGGTGCGACAGGGTTCTCGTCGTCGATTAACCAAACCCAGTCCAACCGATCCTTGTCCTTGCCCATGCCCTCGCGCAATTGGCGCTGCAGGTAAAGGTAGCGGACGCATGTGGCATCACAAGTAGCACCCGCCACGCTGACTAACAGCCACTGGCCCTTGAGCGATTGCAGATTGACTATCGAGCCGTCCAGCGCACTGGCTTGTAGATCGGGCATTTGGCGTTGCGGCGCAATTAATTCGCCAAAATTGCGCCGCCCCTCGGGACGCACAAAGTAATAGGTGACGTAAGACGCAAGCACTGGCGCAGCGCAGACCAACAAAACCAACAGCATCTTCCAGCGTCCCATGCGGGTTTGGACGGCGGCGGGATGGGTCAGGTCTTGGAGTTCGGGCAAGGAATGCACGGTCAGACCCAGGGGCTGGTCGTCAAAAGCTGGGGGGCGGGACATGATTCAGCTATTCCTTGATGGGTGCCACGCTACGGCGAAAAAATTGAAACCAGAGGTACAGGCCTGCCACCAAGGCGGACATCGCAAACCACTGAAAGGCATAGCCGTAGTGCTTTTCCAGCCCCAAGGCCACCGAAGGCCAATCGCGGCGCAGGCCCTCGCTGGAGGGACCCGTTTGGCGAATCATAAATTCCGCCAGCGCCAAGCCGCTTTGCTGGCGAAACTGCACTAGGTCCAGATTCTGCCGGATAAGCCCGAGCCCAGGCACTCCGGGTTCATATAGCTTGGATGTCGGCGGGGCGATTTGCCCTTCCACGCTGACGGGCCCCGACGGGGTCTGTACTTCAGGTACCGTGGCGCGGTTCTCAAAGTTGCGAGCCACCCAGCCCCGCTGCACCATGACCACCAAACCGCTGGACTGCAGACGCAGCGGCGTGAGCACAAAAAAGCCCACCTTGCCATCCATCTGCCGGTTGTCAAGGTAGACACTGTGTGTCGCCTCCCAAGTACCTGTGACTTTGACCACACGGTACAAACCCTCATCCACACTGGGTAATTGCGCCACGGCGGTGGTGTCCAAAGGCGCCTGACTATTCTGCGCGGCCATAGCCGCCTGCAACGCCTCTTTTTGCGAAGCCCGATGCAACTGCCAAAAACCCAAGCGCAGGCCCAAGCCAGCGAAAAAAATAGCCGCCAGGGTGATAAGAAGAAACTTTCGGGTGAAGTTCAAAAGATAATCCAGGTCATGACCTACCTTGTAGCCCTTGCATTTTTTGCCATTCTCGCCAGCCTAGCTGTTGCCTTGTTATTCATGCTGCGCGGCGGCAGCGGTGGGCCGCGCCAATCGCGGCGCATGGCAAAGGCTCTGGCACTGCGGGTGGGCGTGTCTATTTTGCTGTTTGTCTGCATCTTGCTGTCCTGGAAGTTTGGTTTCATCCACCCCACAGGAATTCCGCAAGGGGCGTAAGCCCCGCGTCCTAGGCCCTGGCGGTCAAACAAAAAGGCACCGTGCGGTGCCTTTTTTTCTGGCCAAAGGTTCCTTACAGCCAGTAAACCAGGATGTAAAGGCCCAACCAGACGACATCCACAAAGTGCCAGTACCAGGCCGCACCTTCAAAACCAAAGTGACGGTCGGGGGAAAAGTGGCCCTTCTGCAAACGCAAG
>CAMDKE010000149.1 GCA_945901215.1 Comamonas sp. lk | reverse complement strand
GACGGAATCATCAGCGCAGCAGACGCCGGGTTTGCCGATCTGCAAGTGTGGGTGGATGCCAACTCGGATGGTGTGAGCACCGGCGGTGAGCTCAAATCCATGGCGTCGCTGGGTATTGCGAGCATCAGCTTGGAGACGCAGAAGACCGCTATTGCCGACCATGGCAACACCGTGGGGCTGATCAGCACTTACCAAACCACCGATGGTGCGAGCCACGCGGCGGGCGACGTCTGGTTCCAGACCCTCGATACGGCGCCGGCGGTAGCACTGGTAGCCAATCCCAAGGACCTGGGCGCGAGGGTAAGCGGGCTAGTGCAAGCTATGGTTTCGCACCAGATCGCTATGGCAAGTGAGGGGCAACCTAGCTTTATCAGATCAACCGACTCTCAGGCGCTGGCATTTCCAAACTCTCGGCCTCTGGCATCTGCCGGCGCTCTGGCCGACGCAATGCAGCAGTTTGACGCCTACGGAACCCCTGTGTTGGCGGGCGCTTCATCGGCCGCAAACATGTATGCAGACCCAGCGAAGAAACCACAAATGACCGATCCTCTGACCACGGGCTTTCTGGCTGTGTTGACGGTAAAGGGATGAATTGCGCAGTCCTGTTTAACTGCATTTGCAACTAGCTGAGGATCTTTGCTAAACCATAAACGCAATCCTCTAAACTACCGGCCTATGTCGGGGTGGTATTCGGAATACGCCAAGAATAAGAATCGAGGGCAAAAGCCCAGCGTCCGAGTTTTCGAGCAGGTTTTCTTTATGTCAAGCCACGAATCGCGTGCGCGCACCGGCGCCAAAATCATTCATGGCCCATATTTCTTGCGCACTGTAGATAGGCGCCGAGCCATACAAGCGCCGAACATTTCAAAATTCCCTTTTCCTATGCGGTTGAAATCAGCGGTCACATTAAGTTGTCGCGAGTCACAAATCTATTTGCTTCGTCCTTGAGTTTTTGCGGCAGATGCCGCATGGTTTTTTTCGGTATCACTACACAATAGGAGTTGCTATGCAATTAGGAATGATTGGTTTGGGTCGTATGGGTGGAAACATTGTTCGTCGCTTGATGCGCCACGGTCACAGTTGTGTGGTGTACGACACCAACGCGGCCAGCGTAGCCCAACTCGCCACCGAAGGTGCCCTTGCCAGCCAAGACATGGCCTCGTTTATTGCACAGTTACAAGTCCCGCGCGCAGTCTGGGTCATGCTGCCAGCAGGCGAAATTACGGAGGCGACGGTGAAGGCACTGGGTGAATTGCTCCAGCCGGGCGACACCATCATCGACGGCGGTAACTCCAACTACCAAGACGATGTGCGGCGCGCCCACGCCCTACAAGACAAAGGCATTCGCTACATCGACGTGGGCACCAGCGGCGGCGTCTGGGGGCTCGATAGGGGCTACTGCATGATGATTGGGGGCGACCGCACTGCGTTTGACCACCTGGAGCCCATATTCAAAACTCTGGCCCCAGGCACCGGAACGATAGAGAAGACGCGCGGGCGTGAAAACCGCCAGTCCACGGCAGAAGATGGCTACCTGTACACCGGCCCGGCCGGGTCGGGTCATTTTGTGAAGATGGTGCACAACGGCATTGAGTACGGCCTGATGCAGGCCTACGCTGAAGGCCTGGACATCCTCAAAGGCGTGAACCAAGAGGCCATCCCCGCCGAACGCCGCTACGACCTGAATCTGGCGGACATTACCGAGCTATGGCGCCGGGGCAGTGTGGTCTCATCTTGGTTGTTGGACCTCTCCGCCATATCGCTGGCCGAAGACCCAGAGCTCGCATCCTACTCAGGCTACGTTGAAGATTCCGGCGAAGGCCGCTGGACCATACAAGCGGCCATTGAAGAGGCGATTCCCGCTGACGTGCTGACGGCGGCGCTCTACACGCGCTTTCGTTCGCGCAAGGAGCATACATTTGCAGAAAAACTGCTCTCGGCTATGCGCAAGCAATTCGGTGGCCACCAGGAACCCGGTAAGAAATAAGGACTGCTATGGCACAGGACATCGAACACATTCAAACGCCTCATGGCGAGCGCGCACCCTCGTGCACCATCGTTATTTTTGGTGCCGGCGGCGACTTGACCAAACGGTTGTTGATGCCCGCGCTTTACAACCTCGCGCGCACCGGCTTGCTGCCCACGGAGTTCGCCCTGATTGGCGTTGACCGCCTGGAAATGAGCGACCAAGCCTTTAGGGCGCATGTGGAGGAATCGGTGCGGGCCTTCGCCGCAGACAAACACTACGCACAAACGCTGGATGAGACCAACCTTGCGCGCTTGTTAGCCAGCATGACGTACCTGTCAGCCGACTTTGGCGCAGCCGCGTCCTATGTGGCACTGGGCCACAAGATAAATAGCGTCAAGGCCAGCCACGGTGTTGGTGACAACGTGATGTTTTATCTGGCTGTGGGTGCGCGCTTTTTTGGCGGCATCGCCGACCAACTGGGCCAGGCGGGCCTGGTCACCGAGACCAATGAGTACTGGCGCAGGGTGGTCGTTGAGAAGCCCTTTGGCCACGACCTGGCATCGGCCCAGGCACTCAATACCCAGTTGCGCAACAGCCTGGCCGAGCGGCAGATCTACCGCATGGACCATTTTTTAGGCAAGGAGACGGTTCAAAACATCATGCTCATGCGCTTTGCCAACGGCATCTTTGAGCCGCTGTGGAACCGCGATCATATTGACCATGTGCAAATCACGGTGGCTGAAACTGTAGGCGTGGAGCGGCGCGCGGCCTTTTACGAAACCACCGGGGCCCTTCGCGACATGGTGCCCAACCACGTTTTTCAGTTGCTGGCGCTCACGGCCATGGAGTCACCCGCCTCTTTTGATGCCGACGCGGTGCGTAACGAAAAAACCAAGGTCTTGCACTCGGTTCACCGGGTCAACCCAGCCACCGACTGTGTGCGCGGGCAGTATGCACCGGGGCAGCGTGATGGCGCGCCTTTACTGGGTTACCAACAAGAAGACGGCGTCAGCACCGGCAGCAAGACAGAAACCTATGTGGCCATGAAATTGGGCATCGACAACTGGCGCTGGGCTGGTGTGCCCTTTTACCTGCGAACGGGAAAGGCCATGTCCAAACGCCAGAGTGAAATCATGATTCAGTTCAAACGTCCGCCCTTTTCCTTGTTTCGCAACACGGCCACAGAGGCGCTTACACCCAATGGGCTGGTCCTCAAACTGCAGCCCGACGAAGGCGCCATGCTGACCTTTGGCGCAAAAGTACCTGGGCCGAAAATAGAGATCGGCCAGGTGCATATGGACTTTCACTACAAAGACTATTTTCAAAACGCGCCAAGTACGGGCTATGAAACCTTGATTTATGACTGCATGATTGGCGACGCAACCTTGTTCCAGCGCTCCGACAGCGTGATGGCAGGCTGGGATATTGTGCGCCCCATGCAAGAGTACTGGGCAAATGACCCGCAAGCAACACTGGCAAGTTACGGAGCAGGATCAGACGGTCCGGTAGAGGCAGACGCCTTGCTAGGGAGCAGCCAACGCGCGTGGCGGGCGCTGAGCTAGAGAGCAAGATAGTTACGCGTTGTTGGAGCACCCAAAGCACCAAAAAATGTGATCCATGTAATTCAAGAAATTTGCGACAAATTGATGGAAATCATGGATACTTCGGCGACCTAAACCAAGAATTAGCAAGAAGCCATCTATGCTGAACAGAGACACAAGCAACACAAGTTGCGGCCTGAAGCGACGTGGGTTTTGGCGTTACTGTGGGCTGATATTTCACTCCTACTATCCGTGCTCTGGCACCTCGACGTTGCTAGAAGTTCATGCTCTTTGACCACTGCGCGCAATGCAGGCGCTGCTGCCATGTAGACGCTGGTTTCCCGCCATTGGAGGTCACCTTGACCGCTAAAGAACGGAGTTCACTTGGGAGCGTTTGCATACAGACCCAATGTGAACATTTAGGTGATTCTGGCTGTACGCTGGGTAACACCAAACCATTGAGTTGCAAGCTGTACCCGCTCGCGTTCGATCCGAAGACCGAGGTGTTTTACTATGACAGTGACTGCCCGCTGATGCCGCAATACCAATTGGAATTACAACAACCGGACAGCGACGCCTCAATACACTTTGCGGCCATGAACACGGAGATCCAGGCGCTGAAAAAGTCCGACCGCAAGTTTTTGACCGCGAATTACCGGGTTGATTCGGACTACTTTGATCTACGCCTGCTAAAAACCAAGACCATGTTGAAAGACTAACCACCATGCGAATTGATTTTCAACCGCCGGAAAGCATCGCTAGCGCAAGCTGCCACACGGGTATGGATTCGGAGAGCCAGTCGCTGCAATACCAAAGCTGGACTGCCGATAACCTGTGCGTTGAAAGTTTTCATGAGCAGACCATGTATTTCACCAGCCGCTGGGACTCGCTGTGCCCCTATATCGACATAACACCCGAAATGCTGGCCACGGCGCGCAAACCATTTTTGGTCTATGCCCTACCGCCCGAAGGCAACTACGGCGTTCCGATCAACGACAAGTACGGTTTGGTCCATGCTGCATCCGAGGAGTTTTGGTCGGATCCACGGCGCATGCGCAAGTTCTCGGATCTAGACAAGTTGTTCAAAAACTTTAGCGTCACCGAAAAATTGGTTTGTGGGAAAGAACTGAGTGTCGAGGACATCTTTGCACTTGGTGGTGAACACTTCAGTGCTTACGAAATCGACGCAAAAGAAGTCGAAGGCTTTGTAGACTATGTACGCAATCTCGACGTCCTCATCCTGCAGGTGTATGCGCAGGACGGCGATTTGGTGTTGTCGGATGTGTCTATGCTGCTGCCCGAGCGCAGCCAGGTGTACGGCAGCTTTTGCCAGTGGAGCCTGGCATACAAAAACCGCTCGCCAGGCATATATGCGTGCCTGTTGGCCGCACGCTGGACCGCCAAGCATGGTTACCAGTACTACAACCTGGGACCCGTGGGTGACTACGGTTACAAATCACTTTTTGTGACAGACCTGGAGCCGATCTATGGCTTGGCCATGACAGACCCCGACCACCCCTTGGCCTTGGACCTGAGTTCGCCACTGCATACCGACTTCAAACCGTCAGAATGGAACCAGGTGTACCGCGCCAACGCAGGATGATGTCGAAGCCTTATTCGAAAGTGTGGACTTCACCGAAATTGATGTCGTAGTCCATCATCAGCTCCTCGTCTTTTTTGATCGCGCGCAGGGTGATCAACTGCCCATTCTTCTTGTATTGCACATTGGGGATCTTCGAGTGGTTGAGATACACCGCCATGTTCATCGAGTTGAGCCCAATAGACGGAATCAACACATGGTCATCTTCGTAGTAACAAAAAATATCAATTTCTTTGCGAACGCTTCGCGGCAGAGATTTCAGTTCGGCATGGGTAAATTTCACTTCGTCAAACTTCAGGCGCGACCGCATCGGGTTAACACCCTTTGGAATGGAACGAATCGCGAAAACGCCGATACCATGAACCGGTGAAACGCCCAAATGGCAATAGACCTCTTGACTCAGATGCGCGAGTATTTTTTTCTTGGAGTTGGGCATAGCGGGTTGACTGTGAGTGGGGCAATGAAAACAGGCGAAAGAAAAGGCCTTACAGGCCGCGAAACATGGATGGTACACCGAGGTAATGGGACACCACAGCGACGCCCCATTGCCAGTCGGCGCTAGGTGCGCTACCCTGCACTTGCCTACTCCCGCTGCGCCGGAACAGCCACATTTTTAGGAGGCATGATGAAAAAACTATTCACGCAAGATTGCCTGGTGGAGAAAAATTTCCTCAGCGCAGAACTCTGCCAGCGCTGGGAGAAAAAAATATTCAGTCGCCCCGACATTTTCGGGCCAGACGTTGACCCCGAGTATGGCCAAATGGCCGCCTACTATGGAATGATCGAGGCGGGGTTAAACGAAAGCTATTACCGGTACGCTGAAAAACATAACCACTACCTGCAAACTGAATTCCCCGAAGTCAATGAAATCATCACTGATATAGGGGCCAAGATACTTCAGAAGTCTGGCATAAAGGCGGGCTCCTTACCGGTAGTTCCAAGAGATAAAAAATATTTTTTAGTTGCTGGATTTAATCTTCAGTTAAAGACTTGGACGCTTTACAACATCCACACAGACACTGAAGGTTTGCTGCTATACCCCGAGAGCATTTTCAATCCGGAGACCCGGGCTTATTCGGCGGTTATTTCCATTAAGCGCACCGCGCAATATGTCAATGACCGGGGTGGGGATCTCGATATTTGGAAAAAACGCTATCTTGCCAATCAACTCGAAGAGTTTTATAAAACCGATGGTTGCCGTGCAAAATCAAATACTTTGCGAAAAAAAGTACCCTACGATATTGGCAATTTGGTGATTTTTGACAGCTTCATGCCGCATGTGGTGCTTCCGTTCAAGGTAAAAAAGAAAGCCGACCGCCGGATTTCTTTTGTGATCCACTTTAATTACCGCAGATACACCGACCGCAACCCCTTTCCCCACCTCGAATACTGGTACTAAAGTCGCGGGGCAGGCCGATTAATTGGAATCTGACCCCAATTTATTCAAGGCAGCGGCGAGGGTTGCGGTTGGCTGCAGGCCATGGGCCCAGAAGGCGCGGGTTCCGGGTCCTTGTCTCAGAAGCAATGCTTCTACCAGGGGCCCGATGGGCGTTTGCGGCGGGTCCGCTAGCAGCACCCATCGGGCGTCGTGCTGCTCACCGTGGTCTTCCTGCAGCTGACCAATCCAGTCCAACGCGGTCAGGGCCTCTAGCACCGGTTCTAGCTCCAAGGCATCGGTGCTGAGCAAAACGCACAGTTCGGGCCGGGTG
>CAMDKE010000148.1 GCA_945901215.1 Comamonas sp. lk | reverse complement strand
CCAAATGATCAAAACGTGACCATCTAAATCTGAACCGGAACGAGTTGCAGTCATCAGTAAATATCGAGAATCCATGGCTTTGATCTCTTTGAATTGGATGCAGGTTTGAACTTCAAGTACCCATCGGACAGTGATTTGCGCCGCTTGCTGCGCTTTGAGCCTGACAGCGGCGCGATCTGGCTGGGCGAGCGCCGCATGGTGCTCATGCACACGGCTGGGTTGGCCGCCCTGCGACAAGATTTGCTCAGCACGATGGGGTCCGAGCACACGCGCCGCATCCTGACGCGCATGGGCTACGCCTCGGGCGTGTGCGACGCCGAATACGCCATGAAAGTGCGCCCGGGCCAATCCTTTCAGGACAGCTTTATGGTGGGTCCGCAGTTGCACATGCTCGAAGGCGCGGCGCGGGTAACACCGGTCCATCTATCGCTGGACGTGCCCAATGGACAGTTTTTCGGGGAATTTCGCTGGGACTACTCGTGGGAGGCCTATGCCCACCAGCAAAAGTACGGCCAGGTTGATGACCCGGTCTGTTGGACCTTGCTGGGCTATGCCAGTGGTTACACCAGCGCCTTCATGGGTCGGCTGATCTTGTTCAAGGAGACCCTGTGCGCCGCCTGTGGTAACGAACACTGCACCATTGTGGGCCGGCCCATCGAGGAGTGGCCCGACGGCGAGGCGCACCGTGTGTACTTCAATGACGAGTCGCTGCTGGAGAAACTCGACGCCTTGCAACTCCAGGTCGAGGCCTTGAAGTCAACGCTCGAGCCCGCCGCCCAAGGCCAATTGATCGGCAACTCGGCCGAGTTTCGCAAGGCCTACGTGCTGCTGCAAAAAGTAGCGCAGACCCAGGTTGCGGTGCTGCTGACCGGTGAGACCGGTGTGGGAAAAGAGCGCTTCGCCCGCGCACTGCACGAACACTCCACGCGCGCCGATGCCCCCTTTGTGGCGGTCAATTGCGCGGCGCTGCCCGCCGAGCTGATCGAGGCCGAACTCTTTGGCGTGGAAAAAGGCGCCTTCACCGGCGCCCATGCCTCGCGCAGCGGGCGTTTCGAGCGCGCCGACGGCGGCACCTTGTTACTTGACGAAGTCGGCGAGTTGCCGCTGGCAGCGCAAGCCAAGCTGCTGCGCGTGCTGCAAGAAGGCGAGATCGAGCGCGTGGGTGGCGAAACCACGCGCAAAGTCAATGTGCGGCTGGTCGCAGCCACCAACGTGGACCTGGAGAAAGCGGCACGCGAAGGCCGTTTTCGCCGCGACCTGCTGTACCGGCTCAATGTCTATCCGATCCATATTCCGGCCTTGCGCGACCGCGCTGGCGACATTGCCCCGCTGGCCGAAGGCATGCTTTCGCGGTTTTGCGCGCTGCACAACAAGCGCCTGCTCGGATTTGGCGAGCGCGCGCTGCAAATGCTGCAGCAACACGACTGGCCGGGCAATGTGCGCGAAATGGAAAACCTGGTCGAGCGCGGCGTTATTTTGGCCAGCCAGGGCGGTCTGGTCGAGGCCGATCACCTGTTCCAAAACCAGCCCGAGGCCAGCCACACCGGGATCGATGCGCGCGGCCGTCTGGCGCAGTTTCCAACAACACAAGATGATGATCTCACCGCGCGCATTTTGGACAGCGGAAGCTCCATCGAAGCCATTGAATCGCGCGTGCTGGACTTAGCTGTAAAGCGCGCAGGCGGCAATTTGTCTGAAGCTGCGCGCCTGTTGGGCCTGAGTCGGCCCCAGCTTGCCTACCGGCAAAAGGCCAAACAAACCGGTGCGCCTGCCGCAGTAGCGCGCGCCAAACCACCATCCGATCCCACATGATGCCCAAGCTTGTCACACCCTTGAACGCCGCAGACCAAGGCGAACCCAAACCGCCGCGCACCCTGGTGGAACGCGCCTATCTGGGTCTGCGCCACGACGTGGTGTGCGGCAAACTCGCGCCAGGCGAACGCCTGCGCGTTGAGCACCTGAAGGACCAGTACGAGGTTGGCGCGGGAACCCTGCGCGAAGCCCTTTCGCTGCTGGTCGCAGATGCGCTGGTAACCGCCGAGGGACAGCGTGGCTTTAGCGTGGCGCCGATCTCACTGGCCGACTTGGAGGACGTAACCAACACCCGGGTCATGTTAGAGACCGAGGCGCTGCGCCAGTCCATCCGCCGCGGCGATGCCCAGTGGGAAGCCAATCTCAACGCCAGCTACAGTTTGCTGACCCAGGCCGATATCGATCTCGCCGGTGCGGGTAGCGCCTTGTGGGAGCGGCGCAACAAGGCATTCCACGAAACGCTGATATCGGCCTATGAATCGGCATGGACAAAGTACATGCTGGGAATTTTGTACCGGCACGCGGAGCGCTACCGCAACATCAACTGGCGCCTGACCGCAGCCCACGCCAGCGGGCGCGATGTGCGCCGGGAGCATGAAGAGATCTTCCGAGCAGCCATCGACCGCCAGGAAGCGCGCGCCTCGCTCGCCCTGGAAGCCCACGTACGCCTGACCCACGACATCGTTAAACGCCAAACGCTTTAGACCGCCTGATCCAAGTGCAACTCCAACGGCGTCCGTGCGGTGGCAGGAGACGCCTAAGCGCACGCCAAAAAGTACAATTGGCGCCCCGTGTTGACAAACTTGAGAAGGATTTCGCGTGGCAGGACACAGCAAATGGGCCAATATTCAGCACCGCAAAGGCCGCCAGGACGAAAAGCGCGGCAAGATCTGGACGCGCATCATCCGTGAAATCACCGTCGCCGCCCGCACCTCTGGGGGCGACCTGGGCATAAACCCCCGCCTGCGCCTGGCGGTCGAAAAAGCCAAGGCGGCCAATATGCCGGCCGAACGCATCAAGTACAACATCGACAAAGCCACCGGCAACGCCGAAGGCGTGAGCTACGAAGAAATCCGCTACGAGGGCTATGGCATTGGCGGCGCGGCCATCATCCTGGACACCATGACCGATAACAAGGTGCGCACTGTGGCCGAAGTGCGCCACGCATTCAGCAAGCACGGCGGCAACATGGGTACCGAGGGCTCGGTGGCCTTTCAGTTCAAACACTGCGGTCAAATCATTTACGCACCCGGAACTGACGAAGACAAGGTGATGAACGCCGCCCTGGAGGCCGGCGCCCAAGACGTGATCACCCACGACGACGGCGTGATCGAGGTGCTGACCGACTACGCCGACTTTGAGGCGGTCAAGGCCGCGCTGGACGGCGTTGGTCTGGTCTGTGAAGAGGCCGTGGTCACCATGCGGGCTGAAAACACCATCGAACTCGCAGGCGACGACGCCGGGCGCATGCAAAAGCTGCTCGACGTGCTCGAAGACCTGGACGATGTGCAAGAAGTCTTTCACAACGCTGCCCTATGAACATCCTGGTCATTGGCGGCGGTGGCCGCGAACACGCGCTGGCCTGGAAGCTAGCCCAATCCCCCAAAGTGCAACGCGTGTACGTGGCGCCGGGCAACGGCGGCACGGCGCTCGATGCGCGCCTGAAAAACCTGCCCATTACCGATATGGCCGCGCTGCGCGACTGGGCGCTAGAACACAAGATAGAACTCACCGTGGTCGGCCCCGAGGGGCCCCTGGCCGCTGGCGTGGTAGACGACTTTCGTACGCATGGCCTGCGCATTTTTGGCCCCACCCAGGCGGCGGCACAACTGGAAAGCTCCAAGGCATTTTCCAAGGCGTTTATGCAGCGCCACGGCATTCCGACGGCCCACTTTGAAGTATTTTCTGACGCCGCCGCAGCCCACGCCTACTTGGACCGCATGGGTGCGCCCATCGTGGTCAAGGCCGACGGTCTGGCTGCAGGCAAGGGCGTGGTCGTGGCGATGACCTTGCCCGAGGCGCACGCCGCCGTGGACTTCATGCTGGGCGACGGCGCCTTTGGCGCCAGCCCTGCCGCAAGCCAGTCGCGGGTGGTGATTGAAGAGTTTTTAAGCGGCGAAGAGGCCAGCTTCATCGTGCTGTGCGATGGCAAAAACGTGCTGCCACTGGCCACCAGCCAAGACCATAAGCGTCTGCAAGATGGCGACCTCGGCCCCAACACCGGCGGCATGGGCGCCTATTCGCCCGCCCCCGTGGTCACACCCGGCGTGCACGCCCGCGCCATGCGCGAGGTAATTCTCCCCACCATCCGGGGTATGGAAAAAGACGGTATTGCGTTTACGGGGTTTCTGTATGCTGGCTTGATGATCGACGGCCAAGGCCATGTCAAAACGCTGGAATTCAACTGCCGCATGGGCGACCCGGAAACCCAGCCCATCATGGCGCGCCTGAAAACCGACTGGGTAGACGTGCTGTGGGCCGCCACCGAACCCCTGGGCAACAACGCCCTGGCCGATTTGGAGCTGCAGTGGGACCGGCGCACCGCCTTGGGCGTGGTGCTGGCCGCCCCGGGCTATCCGCAGTCGCCGCGCCAGGGTGACGCCATTACCGGCATCCCTAAAAAATCGGAGGAAGTTGTGGTGTTTCATGCCGGCACGCAGTTCGAGGACGGCGTGCTGAAGACATCGGGCGGCCGTGTACTGTGTGTTACCGCATTGGCAGACACGGTGAAAGTGGCGCAGACCCGGGCTTACGACGTGGTGCGCCAGATCCATTTTGAGGGCATGCAGTTTCGCAGCGATATCGGCTTTCGGGCGCTCAAGGCGTGACGCGCAGGCGCATTCAAGGTGCCTGAGCCGATGACCGCCTTCCCGCTGCCCCACCCCGTGCAGCTGCGTGGCAGCCGGCTGGCCAGCGCCGTGCTGAAGGCGGCCGGTTGGGAGTTGCAATTTGAGGGCCTGCCCAAGCTGCAAGGCGTTTTCGTGGTCTACCCGCACACCAGCAACTGGGACCTTTTGATCGCGGTGCTGGCCAAATGGGCCCTGGGCGTGCAGGTCAATTTTTGGGGCAAGGACAGCTTGTTCAAAATTCCGGTGCTGGGCCACTGGCTGCGCTGGATTGGCGGTATTCCAGCCGCGCGCAACGCACCCGGCGGACTGGTCGGGCAGGCGGTAGCGGGACTGCAAGAAGCGCAACGCACGCAGCGCTATTGCTGGATGGGACTGTCCCCCGAAGGCACGCGCAAACGCACGGCGGGCTGGCGCAGCGGCTTCTACCAAACCGCTTTGCAAGCCAGGGTCCCTCTGTGCCTGGTGCTACTGGACTACTCCACGCGCCGCGTTGCGGCCACCCATTTCTATTGGCTCAGTGGCGACGAGCCGGCTGACATGGCCCATATTGCGGCCAGTTTTGTGGGCGCTCAAGGCTACCGACCGCAAGAGGCCTCGCCGATTGTTTTGTTGAAATCGGTGTCAGCGTCACCTCCGCCGCCGACACCTACGCCCCAGAATTCGCCTGCCAAGCCACCCAATTCATTGGCCCCTTAAGGATCGCTGCCCATGTTTGAAATTGCATCCCCAGAGACCGTTCGCCACTACCTGATCGACTTGCAGAGCCGCATTACCGGCGCCGTTGCCGCTTTGGATGGAGGCACTTTTTTAGTCGACACGTGGGAAAAAGCGCCGGGCGAAACGCTTCAGGGCAACGGCATCACGCAAATTCTGGAGGGCGGCGCGGTATTCGAGCGCGCGGGCTGCGGTTTTTCGCATGTGCGAGGGCCGCGTCTGCCGCCCAGTGCCACCCAGCACCGCCCCGAGTTGTCGGGCGCACCGTTTGAGGCCATGGGCGTCTCGCTGGTGTTTCACCCCCACAACCCCTACGCGCCCACAGTGCACATGAACGTGCGCATGCTCGCGGCCAAGAACCCGGACGGACAGACCGTATGCTGGTTTGGCGGTGGCATGGACCTGACACCGATATATGGTTTTGCCGAAGACGCGGCGCATTTTCACCAAAGCTGCAAAGACGCACTCGCGCCCTTTGGCGACGACAAATACCCGCGCTTCAAAACCTGGTGCGACGACTACTTCTACCTCAAACACCGCAACGAGCCGCGCGGCATAGGCGGCGTGTTTTTCGACGACTTTTCCGAGCTGGGTCAGGAGCGCAGTTTTGGCATGCTGCGCGGGGTGGCGGACTCATTTTTGGGCGCCTATCTGCCCATCGTGCACCGGCGCAAAGACATGGCCTATGGCAGCCGCGAGCGCGAGTTTCAGCTTTACCGGCGCGGTCGCTACGTCGAATTCAACCTGGTATGGGACCGTGGAACGCACTTTGGTTTGCAGTCGGGCGGGCGCACAGAGTCCATCTTGCTGTCCATGCCGCCGCTGGCCAGTTGGTCCTACCAGCATGTCAGCGCGCCGGGTACACCTGAGGCGGCTCTGTATGAACAGTTTCTGGTACGCAAGGACTGGGTTTGACCCACGTCGCTCAGCGCATCGGCGTCTTCGGCGGCGCATTTGACCCGCCCCACCGGGGCCATGTAGCACTGGCGCAAGCCGCCGTGGCGCAGCTAGGGTTGTGCCAATTGCTGGTGGTGCCCACCGGGCAGGCGGCGCACAAGCAGCGTCCACTGAGCCCTGCGGTCCACCGCCTGGCAATGTGCGAATTAGCGTTTGCCGGGGTGCCGCAGGTGGCAGTGGACCCGCGCGAAACACTGCGCAGCGGGCCAAGCTATACGGTGGACACGCTAGAGGAGTTGCAGCGCCAATACCCGCAAGCCCACCTGTATCTTCTGATCGGCCAGGACCAGGCGCAGGCATTGCACCACTGGCACCGCGCCAGCGTACTGCCCCTGCTTGCTACAATCTATGTAGCGGCGCGCCCTGAATCTGCGGATCCATCGAGTCCCATCGCAACCTCCCAAGTTGAATCCTTCGCCTTGCAATGGCTCCACATGCCGTCTATGCCGCACAGCGCGACCGGCATTCGTTACCGTCTAGCCCACCAACAAGGCATAGAAACGCTGGTGACCGAAGCTGTTGCGAGCTATATTGCCACCCACCACCTATACCAATCAGCCTG
>CAMDKE010000147.1 GCA_945901215.1 Comamonas sp. lk | reverse complement strand
CGTTGCAATGAAACATGGGCAAGGTCCACAGGTAGCGCGGAAAATGGGGCATGGTCCAGGTGGCGGCATTGCTCACCGCGTTGAGGTAGGCGCCCCGGTGGTGGGTGACCACACCCTTGGGGTCGCCCGTGGTGCCGCTGGTGTAGCTGACCGCAATGGCGTCCCACTCGTCTGCCGGACCTTCAAGCTTGGCCAGTGGTGCGTGGCAGCCAATCCAGGCCTCGTAGGTGTGCGAACCCACGCGCTCGCCAGGGCCCGTGTATTCGCTGTCGCAGACATCAATCACCAGCAGCTCGCGACCATGCTGCTGGCGCAGCAGTTGCAGCGCAATGGCAATGACGGGAGCAAACTCGCGGTCGGTAATCAGCACCTCGGACTCGCAGTGGTTCAGTTGCCAGGCCAGCAAGGCGGCGTCGAGTCGGGTGTTGAGGGTGTTGAGCACGGCACCCAACGCAGGCACGGCGTAGTGCGCTTCCACCATCTCGGGTGTGTTGGCCAGCATGGTGCTAACGGTGTGGGCCCGACCGATGCCGTGGGCCTGAAGCGCCGCCGCTAAACGGGCAGACCGCTCGCGCGTCTGGGCCCAGTTGTAGCGGCGCTGGCCGTGGATGACAGCGGGAAGGTCGCCAAACACCTCTGCCGCTCGCTCAACAAAGCTCACGGGCGACAGTGCAACAAAGTTGGCGGGGTTTTTGTCGAGGTGCTGGTCGTAAATCGTGGTCATGGGGGCTTTGGGGTGGGTGAAGCAGGCTAAGCGGCAGTGCGGCAGGCGATGGCCAGGGCTTGGTCGATGTCCCAAAGGATGTCGTCCAAGTGCTCGAGCCCGACCGAGATGCGAACCATGTCGGGCCCCACGCCGGCGGCGATTTGCTGCTGCGCGTCAAGTTGGCGGTGCGTGGTGCTAGCCGGGTGGCTGATCAGGGTGCGGGTGTCGCCAATATTGACCAAGTGGCTCATGAACTGCGCCGACTCGATGAATTTAATTCCCGCCGCCAACCCGCCCTTTAAGCCAAAGGCCAGCAAACCCGACGCGCCGCGCATCTGCCGCATCAGGAGCGCATGCTGGGGGTGATCGGGCAGGCCGGGGTAATTGACCCAGGCCACACGCGGGTCGGCTTGCAGGAAGCGGGCCACGGCCAGGGCGTTGCTGCAGTGGCGCTCCATGCGCAGGGGCAACGTTTCCACGCCCTGCAAAATCTGCCAGGCGCTCAAGGGGCTAAGCGCAGCGCCAAACACGCGCAAGCTCTCCATGCGGCAGCGCATGGTGAAGGCGAAGTCGCCAAAGGTCTCGTAAAACTTGACGCCGTGGTAGCCCGGTGAGGGCTGCGTCATGCCCGGGAATTTGCCGTTGTCCCAAGGGAAACGGCCACTTTCCACCAACACACCGCCCAGCGTGGTGCCGTGGCCGGCCAGGTATTTGGTGGCCGAATGCACCACCACGTCGGCTCCCAGCGCCAGCGGGTTGCACAAAAACGGGCTTGGCACGGTGTTGTCGATGACCAGCGGCACGCCATGGGCGTGGGCCACGGCGGCCACGGCGGCAATGTCGAGCACCTGCAGGCTGGGGTTGCCCAGGCTTTCGGCAAACACGGCGCGGGTGTTGGGCTGCATGGCGGCAGCAAAAGCATCGGGCTGGCCACCATCTACAAACGTGGTCTGGATACCAAACTTGGCCAGGCTCACCGCCAGCATGGTGACCGAGCCGCCATACAGCGCCCCGGCCGCCACCACGTGGTCGCCGGACTGCAGAATCGTCATCAGCGCCATGGTCTCGGCGGCCATGCCCGAGGCCGAGGCCACCGCCGCCCTGCCCCCTTCGAGCGCCGCCACTCGCTCCTCAAACGCCGCCACCGTAGGGTTGCTCAAACGCGAATAGACGTTGCCAAAGGTTTGCAGGTTGAACAGCGAGGCCGCGTGATCGGCGCTGTCAAACACAAAGCTGGTGGTCTGGTAAATGGGCAAGGCACGCGCGCCCGTGACCGCGTCGGGTATTTGCCCGGCATGGATGGCAAGGGTTTCTGGTTTGAATTGGCGGTCAGCCATGGCGGCGGTCTTTGGTTGAGGCCAGAACGGCTAATGGGGGCGCCGGGCGGAAATGACGCCGGTATTGACGCCAAACCAGTTCAATCCGCCAAACAAGCGCGCATGCTCGATCTTGACGCAGCGGTTAAACACCGACTCCAAACCCGCCTGGCGCACCAGCTGGTCTGCAGCCGAGTTTTGCACCCCAATTTGCTGCCACAGGCATTTGGCGCCTATGCGAATCGCTTCGTCGGCCAGCGGCAGTACGTCCTCCGTGCGGCGAAAGACGTCGACCATGTCCACCGCCTGGGGGATGTCCAACAAGCTGGCGTACACCGTCTCACCCAGAATCTGTTGACCACTGGCCGCGTAGCGGGGATTCACAGGGATAACCCGGTAGCCGTGCGACTGCAGGTACTTGGCGACAAAAAAACTGGGCCGGTGCCACTCCGCCGACAAGCCGACCACAGCAATAGTCTTGTGCTGCTGAAGCATGTGCCGCAGAGCGGCGTTGTCGTTGTGCATGGGCTCGGGGCTGAACGGTTCAGGGCATAAAACTGGGTATGGCGTCGACCCGGAGCAGGCAACTTATCCGCGGAACTGTTCGTAGGCCTGGGCAACTCTCAAGACCGTTGCATCGTCAAAATGGCGACCCGTGAGCATCAAACCTACCGGAAGTCGCTTGGCGCCTTTGCACGGCACGCTGATCGACGGATGTCCAGTCAAATCAAATGCGGCCGTATTGGCGCACATATTCAATGCATTGCGGGTATACAGCTTGCGGTCGACCTCCGGGCTTGCAGGGATTTCCATGGCTGTCTGCGGCGTGGTCGGCATCACCACGATGTCGAATTGTTCAAACACTTTTTCATATGCCGCATTGATCATGTTCGAAAAATTACGGGCTCTGGCATAAAAAACGCCGTTGTATTGATTGCCCATGTAGTCCGCGATCAACACGCCCAATTTTGCGGTCGGCGAAAAATCGCCACCATTGGTTTTGATGCCCCGCATCATGGTGGACATCAGTTGGGGGTGGTACCAGCCCTTGTGCTGGTAAGCCTGGTGGCCGCCATAAAAGCTGTTAACCCCTCCCTCGGTCGCTACGGCATTCCATACCGGCGAGACCATGCGGTGCTCCGGCACCGAAACTTCTTGAACCACAGCGCCCAGTTTTTTGAGCACCTTGATGGCTTCCTTGACCGCGCTATCGACCTCTTTCATGGAAAACTTAGAGCCGAATCCCTCTTTAATGACCGCGACCTTGAGTCCCTTGATGCCTGCGTTCAAGGCCTTTTTGTAGTCCTGCACCGCAACGGTGGTGGGTTGGCGAGGATCGTCTCCATCCGCGCCGGCCAAAACCGACAGCATCAGCGCCGCGTCTGCGACGTTTGTGGTCATGGGTCCAATATGGTCTATCGTCAAGTCAAAACCCACAATGCCGGTATAGGGCACCAGCCCATGCGTGGGCTTCAAGCCCACCGTCCCCGACCAGGCGCTGGGGATGCGGATCGACCCACCCTGGTCGCCGCCAATAGCAATGTCGACGAGCTTGGCACCCACCGCAGCCGCAGAGCCGCACGAAGACCCGCCCGCCGCATAGCGCGGGTTGGCGACGTTTTTGGTGACGCCATAGGCGCTGGTGTGACCGCCGCCGGAAAACGCAAAGTCGTCGGTATTCAGAACGGCGGTGATATGGGCACCGGCCTCCAGGATGCGCGTGACGATGGTTGCATCGATATCCGGCGTAAACCCGTACAGCAAGCGCGAAGCACACGTCATGGGCAGACCGGCAACGCATATCGTGTCTTTCAGGCCGATTTTTTTCCCGCTGAGCGCACCCTTTTTACCGGTGGAAACCGAGCAGTATTGAACGACGGCATTCAGCGGGTCGTCTTTGGGGTCCGGGCGGCCCAGTGGAATACGGGTGGCAGCAATGACGGGACGCTGCCGGTCTGGATATTGCTCCAGCTCGTCATACAGATCCATGTTTTCGCACACCAGTTCATGGAAATCTTTCAACTCAGATTCGGTGAGTTGCAGATGGCGCGCATCACTTGATTTTTGAAGGTCGGCGATAGAGGGGCGACGTATGGGCATGGCTTGGGTCCTTGGTCAAAAAAATGGATCGGGTGTCACTTTCAAATAACAAACTGTCTTTCTGTATCTGCTGGTGCGTAAGAACTGCCACGACCGGCCTGGTCTCCAGGGGGCCGCTAGGGCTCACGACCGGTAGAGGTAGGAAATTCAAACTCAGCAGACCAAGTATGGCACGGGCACTCCCAATCTTGCTTGGATCCAGCGAGGCTGCGTTAAGGGGCAACTTTCTGAAAAAAACAGTAGGAATAGAATTCAATAACCGGGGCAGCGCCGACCAGCTGCAGGAAACCTGAGCGCAGCTTCAACCGGAATCAAGTTTGTCTTGCTCTTGGGGTCCACTTCAAAGGGCTGAAAGTATGTCATCGAAACAGGTGGTTATCGTTGCAGGGGCGCAAGGCGTTATCGGACTTGGCGCAGCAGCCCATATGGCCGCACTACCCAATACAAAGGTGTATGGTCTTTCGCGGCGTGCAATGGAGGACGCCCATAACGTTATTCCCTTGAACGTGGACCTTTTGTCTGAAGCAGACACGCAGCGCGCGCTTTCTCACCTTCACGATGTAACGCACATCGTGTTTGGCGCGTATATCGAAAAAAGCAGCCCGGTGGAGCGGAGCTTGGTGAACGTCACCCTGCTGCGCAACCTGCTCAGCGTGGTCGAAAAAAACTCCCCGACATTGGAGCATGTAACCCTTTATCAGGGTGGAAAGGCCTATGGATCTGACCTTGGGCCGTTCAAGACACCTGCACGCGAAGACGATCCGCGACTGATGTCCCCGAACTTCTATTACGACCAGGAAGATTTTTTGAAGACCCAGCAGCGCGGCAAGAATTGGCATTACACCGTGCTGCGTCCAGAGGCGGTCATGGGCTATGGCATCGGAAATCCGATGAATCTGACTATGGTCATTGGGGTTTATGCCGCGATTTCCAAAGAGCTCGGCCTGCCCTTGCGTTTTCCTGGGCCGGAGGCCGCATACCGGGCGCTGTACCAGGTTACGTCCACAGACATTCTGGCAAAAGCAGCCTCCTGGGCTGACAAAACCGAATCGGCGCGCGAACAAATCTTCAACATCACCAACGGGGACTACTTTCGCTGGCAATTCATGTGGCCAAAAATTGCAAAGTCGTTTCAGATGGAGGTGGCAGAGCCGGTGCCTATGCCACTGGGCGTCTACATGGCGGACAAGGCCCCGCTGTGGGCCGAAATGACCAAGAAATATGGCTTAAACCCGATACCTTATGAGCAAGTCGTCAACTGGGCGTTCGGAGACTTCATCTTCAATGCGGCCTATGACAACATCTCTTCCACCATCAAAGCGCGCCAGCATGGTTTTCACGATTGCATTGACACGGAGAACATGTTCGTCGACTTCTTCGCGAGCATGCGAGAGCGCCGCATCTTGCCACCCATCTGAGGGCAACCTGATGCAACGCTCATGGGCTGGATTGTTAACACTGGCATCGACGCTGGCATTTGCACAGCACTCCGACATGGTTGGTTTTCAAAAAATCGCCAGCATGAAGGTGGAGCCTTCTTCGACCACGGTGGGTCAGGAAATCCGTGTAAGCGTGCTGGCGGAAGGCGCCACCGCCAGTAATTGCGGCTTGGTAATCAGCTTCGACGACGGTACCCAAACCAGCGTGAAGGTGGCCCGTGATCACCAGACGTTTCCGGTCACGGCGACCCATACCTATGCCGAACCTGGAACTTATTCAATTACGGCGCAAGGGCGTGCGCTAACGCCTCTTGCGGGCTGCGCGGGTACCGCAACCGCCAAAGTTATTGTCAAAGCTGCGCTTTAATCCAAATGCCTTCTCAAAAAACTCCGCCGTTGCAAGCACGTGAGATGCATAAACAACGATGTGATCGAATTTTATGAATGGCGGAGAGTTTCTATTTTTGGCGCTAAACGACGTTAGTGCGGGTCATTTTTTGAATTACTGACCTTAATGTTTCGAGGCTTATCGGCTTGGCAAGAAAGTAGTCCATGCCAGCGTCAAGGCAAGCCTCACGATCCTCAATAAACGCATTGGCTGTAATTGCGATTACGACCGGCTGCGGATCGAGCGTTAACTGTCGCAACAGTCTTGTAGCTTCTAGTCCGTCCATTTCAGGCATTTGCACATCCATCAAAACGACGTCAAACTGTTTTGAATGCAATATGTTCAAGGCTTCAAGTCCGTTTTGAGATTCTTCAACGAAAGTACAGCCCATTTGCTTAAGTTGGTTGCGTACCATTAGTCGATTAATCGGTTGATCGTCAACCACCAGAATACGCAGTACAGACAAATCAACCATATCTGCGGACTGCACCAAGCCTAAGATATTCTCGCCGCTTGTTGAGGAATGGTGGTCAAGCGCAGGAGGTAATTCAACCTCTGGAGACAGCGGCAACTCAATAGTAAAAGTCGAACCCTTTCCTTGGATACTGCTGACGTGTATTTGCCCCTGCATTTTTTCCACCAAGGCTTTGCAAATTACCAGGCCCAATCCGGTTCCCCCGAATTTCCTCGCTGTGGAGTTGTCGGCTTGGCGAAAAGGCTCAAAAAGATCCGTCAGGGTAGCGTCGGACATCCCAATGCCCGAGTCTTCTACCGTGAAAACTAAACTAGATTGTCTGGAATGTAGCGATACCAGAACGCCGCCGCGCTCTGTAAACTTGATCGCGTTGCCAATGAGGTTGAGCAGCACCTGACGCAGGCGACTGGGATCATTAAGAATTTGAGCCGGGATAGGTTCGACAACATTTAGATCTAAAAGCAAATTTTTTTCATTTGCCTGCACATGCATAAACTCAATAGTTTCTTTTGCAACTAACAGTGGATCAAAAACCAGTCTCTCTAGGTTCA